>JAFPZI010000077.1 GCA_017417365.1 Synergistaceae bacterium | reverse complement strand
GACGTACACATTCGGCGCGTCAAATTCCAACGCAAGAAAAGACCTCAACCACCGCGCATTTGAGGAAGGCTCAAAGACATATGACTCTCAGCAAATTGACTGGGAAAATATTCTCTCTGACAGCGATGTTAAGGACGCTATCCAGAAGATAAGCACACATGCTCCGATGTCCAGCTCAGGAGCTACTCTAGTCTACACGACTCACACCACGTACAGCGAAGTTTCGGGTGTTGCGCCTCTGTATCCGCTGGCTCGTGTTGAACTGGGACATGCTACCCTGCCGTTCATCGACAACAACAACGTCGCGAACATGAAGGTCGGGGAGTACTCGTATGTGGATTACCTGTACGTCAACGGCTACAACTCCCGCAATTCGGAGTACTACGGCTTCGACCAGAGCAGGGGCTACTGGAAAGTTGTTGACGCAAATATGCGCGAGCTTTCCGGCTCAGACGCTCCTGTAGTCCTCACGAAGGACTCTGCTACCGGACGCACACAGTTCAAGGCCGTCAAGCCCGGCAAGTGCTATCTTCGTTACTACATCAACGAGAACGCTTACCCGACAGGAATCGGCTCGGACACCTACACCAAGAACTCGGACATACAGCCCGCAATGCTGGAAATCAACGTAGCTGAAGAGGAAGTTACCTACAAAATCACAGGAAGCTATACCGGCATAATAGGTCTTGTGTCTGATGATTTGGAGGGAGACGACAAACTCATTGTAGCGGCGTATAACACTGAGGATATCGAGGTAGACCGCGAGTATATCTGGCAGAAGCAAGAGACGGACAAAAGAGGCATAAAGTTAGACGATAAAGGGAGGGTAACTCTCACCAAAGCAGGACCTTTTCACGTGCGCGTGAAGGATAAGAACATGAAGATATATTCTGACTGGGTGCTGATAAGGGCAATTGGACTCGGTGCTGATGAAACCGAGATACCTGAAGACGATACGCCTGCTCCGACAGAATACGCAGAGGCGGGCACTACGTTCATGATTTCCGGGAAGTATGTCGGAGGAGTGAGCAATGACGCAGAGAGCATAGAGGGCTTAGGCAGACTCAGCGTAGCAGCGTATGAGCCAACCGGCATGGAGCAGAATGTGTTGTATTCGTGGGAGGCAAAGGACGGCTCGGACGGAATGACCATCACTGAGGACGGGACTGTGAAGTTCACGAGAACAGGCAAATACTACGTGAGAGTGAAAAGCGGAGAGGTATATTCCCAGTGGATAGAGATTACTGCGAACGAGAAAGCTCCTGCGAGATTCACACACCTAGCATCGCCGGTATTGAACACCTACAACGGAGAGGCAATACAGCTTATTGATATAGATACAACCTGCGAGGGAGGAACGGCGGTGTATGCTCTCGGGTCTGATGATGTTACTGCGCCGACTTCGTACAGTTCGGAGATGCCTACAGCGGTTGAACCCGGGACATATTACGTGTGGTGCAAGGTTCTCGGTGATGAGAACCACGACAACAGCGAGCCTGTGTGTATCGTTGCGACGATTGAAGAGAGCGGCGGAGGGACTCCTAGTGAGGGCGGAGACTCTGTCAGAGGCAATCCCGGCAGTTCTGGGGGAGGCTGTGATTCTGGAGTGTCCGCGTTAAGTTTGGGAGTGAGTGCGCTGGCGTTGATGGTCAGGCGTAAGACACGTTAAGGAAGAGAAATCCCCGCAGCCTTTCACGACTACGGGGAATTTTTGTGCTCGATTAACGGGAGCCTAAGTGTTTCCTGAAGAACTCCTCAAGCGTTCGGTAGAAATCAAACCTGTTTTCCTCATTGTGGAACCCGTGCCCCTCGTTGTCCTTCACCATGTACACAACGTCCTGCCCGGTCTTCCTCACTGCCTCCACTATCTGGTCGGACTCAGCCTTGTTGACTCTCGGGTCATTCGCTCCCTGAGCAACGAACAGAGGAATCTTTATCTTGTCAGCGTGGAACACTGGAGACACACTTTCCAGCAATGCCTTATCCTTTGAGGGGTCGCCGATCTCCTCATACTCCATCTCGATAAACGGCTTCCAGTAGGGCGGAATGCTCTCGAGCAGGGTGAAGATGTTCGACGGCCCGACGTAGCTCACAGCACAAGCGTACAAGTCCGGCGTGAAGGTCGCTCCGGCAAGAGCAGAATACCCACCGTAACTCCCTCCGTAGATTGCCAGCCTCGATTTGTCAGCTATTCCCTGCTCAACCGCCCACAACACACCGTCTGTTACGTCATCCTGCATTTTCCTGCCCCACTGCTTGAACCCCGCCTGCCAGAAAGCCTTACCGTAGCCGGTCGAACCCCTGAAGTTCACCTGCAGAACAGCTATTCCCCTGTTGGCCAAGAACTGCGCCTCAGAGTCGAACCCCCAAGAGTCCCGTGCGCTGGGTCCGCCGTGAGGAATCACCACTAACGGCAAATCGTGGGACTCAACACCCAACGGCAGAGTCAGGTAGCCGTGAATCGTCAGGCTGTCCCGGGCAGTGTAGGTTATCGGCCTCATCGGTGCCATCTGGTCTTCCTTAATCCACGGGGACAACTCCGCAAGTTTCGACATGGAATTATCTTGACGGTCATACAGGTAATACGCTCCCCGAGTCCTGTCGCTGTAGGTCCGAACGATTAATCTGCGTTCTGCGTCGTCAATGTCCGAAATGCTCACCTCACGATTCGGGAAGAACTCTTCTAGGGTCTTCTGCACCTCCTCGCGGTCTGAGTCAAAGAATTTGTAGTGCCTCTTGTCAGTCAGGTACACAACTCCCGTGATAATTTTGCGCTTCTTTGAGTGCAGCAGGCCCCCTACGTCGACTTCAGGGTGTTCAAACACTAGGTCAAGGGTCTCGTTCTTCTCTGGGTCAAACGTGTAGATTGCGGCCTTGTCCCTGCTGAGATTGCTCTCAACGTACATTAATTTATTGTCATAGGCGAACATTATCGGTATAAAGGTCTCCTTGAAGTTCGTCGTGAGCAGTATTCTGAACTTCTCGGACTCGTTGGTCCTGTAGAGAAAGCTCGTGTTCACCCCATCGGTAGCGTAGGCAGCTCGTAATTTCCCGTCGTGGTCGGTCATCCAGCCGGTGATGTTGCCGGGGTTCTCCGCGAGAAGTTCGAGTTCACCAGTCTCTATGTTGCACCTGTAAACGTCAAACACTTCGGGATTCCTCTTGTTCATCTCGATTAGCATGTGTATTGGGTCATCCTCCAGGTCGTCCAAGATTCCCGCCTTGACCTTCTCGAACGGCGTTAAGTCCCTAGCCTCCCCTCCCTTGATGTCTGCAATGTATACGTGAAAGTTCTCGTCCCCTCCCAAATCTTGGGCGTAAACGATTTTGCTATTACCCTTCCAGAAGCATCCGGCTATGTCGCGTTCCGTAGCTGAGGTAATGCGCTTCTCTATTCCTGTGGCAATCTCACGGACATAGATATTCATTCTGTGCTCCCAAGGCTTTGCGAAGGCCAATCTCATTCCGTCGGGTGAAATTGAGAATGCTGCTGTGTCTGGGTTCCTGAAAAAGTCCTCCATAGGCAAGAGCGGAGGAAGAGCGGCAAGGGCTGCCCCCAACGGCATGACGGCCAGAATTAGCGTCAGGAAAAATATTAATCTCATGAATAAGGACTCCTCTCTATAGTGAAAATTTGAGTTGATTGTATCATGCATATATTACAATACTGAGAGGAAAATTTTTAGGAGGCCATATGAAAATTTACCCAATCAATATATTTTCTCGTGATGACTTGATGAATATCTGTTCTCGCATTGGGACAGACACGAGGGCATTGGCATATCTTCAGCCGAAAGCGAATATCTTTCACCTTTTCGCGGAGAATATTGACTACAGGGCAGCTGGGTTTCTGAAGCAGGAAATGTTAGCCCGCGGTGGGGATGTTGCGGTAACTAAGCACGTGATAGATGGCAAGGCAGACTCAAGCGACGTGTTAATCATGGCTACCCCCTCACAGTTGCGGAGCCTTCAGGAGAAGTTAAAGGCTATGGACTGCTGGGGGCTGAAGGAATTTCGTGAGGGACTCTCAGGAGTGATTAAGGGTTGTAGTGTCTGTGAGTGGCGCATGAAGTCTCCGGCGGGGCATGAACTCACCCTGAGCCACGACACAAAGATTATGGCAATCGTGAATCTGACTCGTGATTCGTTCTTCGCAGCGAGCAGGGTCGATGATGCCGGACTAATCCCTGTTGCTGGAAAATTCTTGAGTGAGGGAGCGTACATTCTCGATGTTGGTGCTGAGTCCACGCGGCCGGGAGCTGAGGCAGTGAGTGAGAGTGATGAATTGTCGCG
>JAFPZI010000076.1 GCA_017417365.1 Synergistaceae bacterium | reverse complement strand
CTTTGTTGCAGTAAGAGTAGAGGACTTCCTGACCGGAGTCTGGGTCGAGAGCGAAGAGCCCGTATTCTCGGACAAAGAAGCCTTGAGAGAGTCCTTTGTTGGACATTTCTAGGACGACTTCGCAAGTGCCGAGCGAGCCCGTAGTATTCATGCTGTGTATAGGTAATTCGCGCTTAGGGGAGATGAGAGCGGTTAGGTCAGCAGGTTTTCTGGAGCCTAACGAGCCGTCCCCAACGAAGGCGCGGGTAAAATGAAGTTCTTTGCCAGTGAGAGCCTTAGCGAGGAGGTTACGTCCTGCTGAGGTGAGTAACATACCGTTCATATCATAATGCGTCTCCTTGTGATAGAATGCTAGTAATCCCGAAAAAGTATTTGGGGAGGTTAAGAGGGTCCTGCTGAGGCAGGATAAGTTGTGCATGGCCTTTTTAGGGGGGGATGGTTGCTTCTGTGTGTGAGGTTGCTTCTGCGTGTGAGAGATTCCCTCACCGACCAACGAACACCCTCACCGATGCACACACCTCAACCCTACAACGCTTCGTCATCACCCTTCCAGCGCAACATGTCTTTTATCTCCTCCAGCTTCTGCGTCGTCTCAGAATGATTCATGTCAATCAACGCCTTCATCGAGAGCTCGTAATTATCAATGCGTGAAAGTATCCTGCGTTCGAATAACTGCAACAATTCCTGCATAGTGTCCAGATCAACTCCTAAATTAACATCTCGGTTCTCCACACTGATTGGGGCAAAATAGACCCGTGAAGATATCCCGCCTTCGTGAGGCAATAACACCCTCCGTTCCCCCTGCAGTGCCCTCACTGACCCCGCAAAAATTCCCGTGAGACCGGGTGCATCCGGCTTCCCAAGTCCGAGCGTGCGTTCACCCGACAACACCGGAATAATCCCCACGAATAACGGGGAAGGCTCCGTGAAGTTAATGTACGTCTCCAGCCCCGCAAGGTAACTCCGAGCCGCTTTGGACTCGTAAACCGCCCTGCGAATATTCTTCTGCAAAGTGTCTCGTCCAATCGTACGGTAGAAATCCCCTGACACAATCGCCTTGAGCTTGAACGTGTACGGAGCGGCGCCATCCTCCCACCAAGCTACGAACTGCGCGGAAATATCTATTTGCCTCAACGCTTCCAGAATCGCCCATTGAGTGCCCTTGTGCATGTGCCACAGAATAGACCCCTTGACGGCCTCGCGCTTCATATTGAGTGTACCGGCCAAGTCGTAGAAGTCCGCGTGCAACTGCCAAGCTAACAGGTCCAAGACTTGTTCAGGGAGCTCGTCGATGCGGGCCAAGATGAGAGGTTCCAGAGAGTCTCTAGAGAGTTCTTGAAGTTCGGGGTCAAGAGCAGTAACGAGTGAGGAAATCTGCGGGTCGTGAATGATGTTTTGGGGGGTAATGTCGTTGAGAGAGAGAGTGTAAATATCCTTCACATTTTACCCCTCCTCAAGGCCGCCATACATAACGTTCACGTCCCCGCACACAGCCAGTTCATTTGCCCTAAGCACACGAAATCCCGGCGCTCTGACCTCACAGCGTTTGGCTCCGGCCTCAACGATTCGCTTGACGAGTTCCGACGGGTTGATGTCCCGCCCCAGAGCTTTACGCTGCCACAAGACCCACTCACTGACTGCCGCTTCAACCTGCGCACAAAGATACTTAGACTCTGTAGATTTGCCCGCGTCAATCCAGTACGTAACGTCCAGATTGTAGTCAACTACACTCGGAGCCAAAACGTGAACGTAATCTGTGTCTGGCCGGATATTCTCGGCGTTGCAGACGGCCAAGACCTGTGCGAGGACTTCTTCACTCGGGAGCTCTCCTCCCTTCATGAGCGGGTAAATTTCGACGTTGCCCGGCTGAGTGTCCGGGGGACCCATGACGCTAACGGCGATGATGTCGGGATTAGCGGTCCGTGCCCAATATTCGTAAGCTTTTGCTGGTCCAGCCACACTGAAGCTCTCCGGTGCAATCTGTATGCGTTCCCGGAAGTTCTCGTCGGACTCCGTGTCCGTGCCTCCGTTTGTCTCGGTCAAGTTCTGAGCACTCACACCAAACGTGAATGTGTCTATGAGCTTTCTGACTTGGCCGGGAGCGTAGCCGTTGCCATCCACGCCGGAAGTCTCACACACGGCTTCAACGGAGCCTTCACTCTGTCCGGCTGGGATGATGAGCTCCTGACTGGTTGCGAAAACGACGATTCCTCCAGGAGTGATTCTCGTGCCCTGCGGGATAACGGCCGGGTAAGTGAGTGAGTTCGTGAGGGTG
>JAFPZI010000075.1 GCA_017417365.1 Synergistaceae bacterium | reverse complement strand
ACGGCCTTCACACGCTGCATGGCCTCTTCAAAGTCGGCGGCTATCTTCACTGGGGCTCGGAGTGCCGAGAACGTCGCTACCCCCTCAAGAACTGCTCCTCGAATGTTCCCCCAAGATAGTTGGTCCTTAAGCCGGGCGTAACGTGATTGAGCTTGTGCGAGGCGTTCTTGAGCGCGGGTCATTTGGTCGGTCTGCGATTGGAGTCGAGCTTGAGCACCGGCCAAGTCGTTAGTGTCCACACCTGCTCCGCGTAATTCCGCCCGGAACTCTCCCAGCCTCCGGATGTTCTGCTGCACTTGTTCCTGAAGTCGCGCGGCTTCCTGATTTGCTCGGGTGAAGGCTTGGGCGTTGACCGTTCCCCCTTGACGCATCACCGTCTGCATGTCCTTCACTTTTGCGCGGGCTGCGTCGAGTTTGGTGCGCAGGGCCGTTAAGTTTTGCGCTTGCTTCTGGTAACCGGCTATGTTCTTGCTGACTGCTTGAAGGCTCTTGACCTTTTCGGACAGGGCAGAAAGTTTCTGGACTGCAGGTGTTGCCTGAGCGGAGAAGTTGCCTCCCATTAAGAGGCTGAGACTTACTGCAAATTCTAGGGTCTTGGCCATTCCTTCACCTCCTTATGCTATCATTATGGTATCCATTCTTAGGGGGGTTCGTTATGTTCGTGTCGTCGCCGTATGTTTTGGGAGTGTTGATGGTGTTCGGAGCGTTATTCTTTGTTGCAGACATGCTGAGCTGGGCAAAAAGTCTCTTGCTCTGGAGGGGAATCACGCTCGCTGAATCCGCGCACATGTGGTACACCGGAACTTGGGGGCAAAAACTTTGGGCGGTTATCCTCCTTTGGGGGTGTACTGCTGCTCTGGTCTTTGCGTGGTTCATCCGGCTGGGGTTAATTTTTGTTGGTGGTGCACTTATCCTTGCCTTCGGGAGCTTGTTCGTCCGGTAGAGTCGTAAACCTCATTGATCAGGGTCAAGTATTCTCGGAACTCACTCACCCGCAGGCCTTCCCAATAGGCTAACCCAGTGTGAGCGTCGCTGAATGCGAGGGAGACTAAGATTTTCCTGAAGGAGTGTCCGTTTTGTCCGAAGAAGCCGTGCCTCCCAAAAAAGCGAGCACCTCATTCACGACGTTAGTGAAGTCGACTGCTGATAAGTCCTTGAGGATTTCTGCGGGAATGTGTGCACTTTTTGCGGCTACGTAGAGCAGGAAAGTTCGTGAGTACTCCCAAGCAGCTACGGTGAGGCCAAGTTTCTTGAGTGTTTCTTCGGTGTCGATTAAGTCCCGGCCGGTTAAGCTGTCCAGGTCCAGTTCCAGCGTGTTTAGGTCGGCGTCCTTGTACTTGATTGCGCGTGTTAAGTGTATCTTCATGTGTCCTCCTTTGGGTGATTTGGGGGGTGTTAGTCCGTGATGTCGGTGCAGAAGCCCTTCACAGAATGATAGTTGTTGTGGAGAAGAAAAACTCTCAGATTTTCCGAAGAACGGTGGAACTCTGAGAATCACTCACTCATAGTCTGTCCATTGTGGGACGTGTTCAACCGTGCCTCCAAGCCTTGACTTTGTGGAATGCAGGCCAATTTGTGTGTGTTGTGAGTAATGAGGGTAATCGTAACAGTTCTCGGGAAAACGCAGGGGAGCCTACGTGTATAGCCTCCGTGAGCCATTCCCATTAGGGAGAATTTTACCACACATGAAACAACTCGTCATTCACTCTCACATCTTCCCGAGTGCCCGGCGGGTGTCCGACAAATAGTCCTCTCCGTCAACAACAAATACATAGTTGTACTTGTCCAGCTCCACCTTCACTGCCCCGTCAAGCATAACCTTCAGGTAGTACACTTCGTGTTCCGTCTGGGCCTCCATGCTCTCAACCACCGCGAGCTTGCCCATGTCGAATTTCTTCGTCAACGCCCTCATGTACACATGCACTCGCTGACTCTTGTACGTCCCGCTCCCTGCATCAAATGCTAACGTCTCTCCGTACAGCTCCAATGCATGTCCTCTGGGGGCGGCAATCCTCGTGAACTGCTCCGTAACTGTCCGCCAGTTCAGAGTAACAGTAATGCTCTGAGTGTGGCCAAGTGCAGGAGAATCCAATGTACCGGCTATCCCGGCTCCCTTGATTTCCGTCGTCATGAACTCCACGCTAGGGAAATTCCCGTCGGCTATCCCTAAGAGTTCCGCTCCCTCCAAATATACCGCAAAATTGTTCAGCTTCTCTGGTATCAGGTTCGGCAAGTCTTTATCACTCCTTATGCTATAATCTTTCTATCCATTTACACAAGGTGAGAGGTTATGAGTATCAGACAAAAATTGCAGGCCTTAAGGGCCCAAAACGCTAACCAACCGTCCGACATCATCGAGCAAGGCAGAAAATTCCGAGCTCGCTTATTGTTCGGCTGCGGGGTGTTCGTCCTCTGCGAAATCGCTATTGCCCTCTATGTCATATTGTCCAGGAGGTAACTTCATGAGTGATGAATTTGTCCGCAAAGATGTCTACGAAGCTGAACAGGAGCACATTATTTCCCTGATTCAAGCAGCAGAAAAACGTATTGACGACACTAATGACGACCAGAATCGCAACGTAGCCATCATCACTCTGGCAATTACCGTGATGGGAATAATCATCATGGGACTGCAAATCTTTATCGCTGTCTACAAATAACGGGGGAGATTTCCGCTCCCCTAGTTCACCGCCTCGTACAGCACCGACAAATACGCAGGGTCATACTCCAAGATACCCTCAATCACTTCCGCAGGCACCGGAGGAGTTATGAACACGTGGAACTTCAGAATCCCATTCATGAGGTCCGTGATGGCGTTCTCATCCTCCCGAAACTCTATACGCCCTCCAAGCAGCATTTCTCGCGCTACTAACGAGTTCATGTACATATTGAACGTACTCACGATTGTACGCACCAAACGAGGACTCATAGGTTCGTCCGTCTTCTGCCAAAATGTCGTGATAAACGTGTTGCCTATGAAGTCGAACATTCTGCGCACAGGGATAAAGCAATCCTTCGGGTCAGTGTTCGCAGGGTAAGCAGCCGTACGGTTCCCCCATGCACGCCAGCCACCGACCCAGTTCAACGCCGTTATTACTCCCTGACTGTTCAGGTAGTTTGCGCTGTCCAGTCCAAGAAAGATTTCTTCACCCGCAGCGTTCACGCACGAATCCATCTGCAATAACTCATTGCCCGGACTCTTGTACGGCACGTCCGAGTGTTCACGGTCGGTCTTGTTCATGAGGCCGATTAACTGAGTGGACAGGTGAAAGATTTTTCCGTCCAGAGCAACTTTAGGCCAGCATGCTATCATCCGTTCTGCCGTGTAGTTGTGAAGGTTCTTCCACTCACTCACGCTCGAATACGTAGCACACTCATCGCTCGGGATGTCCACTACAGCACTGCACGTGAACGTACCGTTAATGTTGTCCGACTTGGCCCGCATGATTGCCGCAACACCAGGCTTCTCGCTCCACTTGGGGCAGCCGATCAGTCCGGGAATCAGCCCGAACTTCGGGAACACCTGATTAACCAGCTCAAGGCCGGTGTACGCTCCCGTTGACGCACTCACACCGCCGATAATTTCTGCCTGCGTAACTTTGTTCGGAGCTGCTTTCCGGAGGTGCTGTATCGTCAGCTGGCTCGTCGGTGAGTGTACTATTGCATTGCCGTCATCGTCGTAGAGAACTTCCAGAGAGTCCGCGCTGATGACACCGGGGCCAAGATTAATGGAGTTGTCGTTGTCGGGGACGGCGTATGAGACGGTCTCATCAGTGAAGTGCTTTGCGGGGTCGAACACGTTCACCAGCACGCAGGGGCTCTCACCGAACAGCGCAAACTGTGAGTAAATGAACTCGCATAAGGTATAATTGTCCCAGTCATCACTATATCCAAACGTTTTTACTGCCTCTTCGTAGGTGTAGACGAGTACCGGCTTGTTGACGCAGGCCGGATCTCCCATAAACACCGGGGCAGTTCCGATTATCACGGGAAGTCCCGACTCTCCCTGACTGGGGGCAATAATGCTCGTCGGTACTTCCGATTTGTACACTCCATGCCTGAACGCCATTACTTGATACCTGCCTTCCGTGTAACTTCCTCGTACATGTGGTGCAAGTGAGTACCCTTCGTGCGGACTTGACGCTGTGCTGTGTCGAACTCTGAGGCCGGCACTATGAGTTCACCAAGTTCGGGGAATGTCTCAACTGCCCATTTCACGCTCCCGGGTAATCCCTCTAGGTAGACTTGGTTGCGGATCATGCCGAGACGAAATATGTTGGGGCCAATGTATATTAGTTGTTCCATAAGGTTTTGCCTTCTTTCGTGAGTTTGTCGTAACGTTCGCAGATTATGTCGCAGTATTCGGGGGATAATTCCATCATGAGACACTTGCGGCCGGTGATTTCGCAGGCGATTAGAGTTGTTCCGGAGCCCCCAAAACAGTCTAGTATGACGTCGCCGGGTTGCGTGAAGTCCTCAAGTATGCGCGCGTGGAGTTCTACGGGCTTCTGGTTGGGGTGTACCTTAGCGTTGAGGGTCTTGCTGCCGTCTCGGTGAAAGCCGTCCCACATGAACACATACTTCTTTATCTGCGTCCCGATGTTGCTCCAAGCTAATTCTCCGTCCCCAAACGACATCCCGGGAGCTTTGCACTTGTCCCAGAAAAGCCACCCGCAGCTAGGTGGCAGTATCCTCGTGAAGTTCTGCCCTCCCCAGATGATAAAACGAGTCGTGAGGGTCCGCAGTATCCGCCAACTCTCCGTGAACATGTCCGTATCCGTGTCGCCGATTGTAGGTGAGTAGACGCGCCCGCCAGAACCGATTTTCCCAGTCTTGGGGCTCACACTCCGAACTCCGTACGGCGGGTCTGTCAACACCAAATCCACACGCGCACCCTCAACCAGCCTCTGTACGTCCTCACTCCTCGTCGCGTCCCCGCACATCAACCGGTGCGCACCCAACTCCACTATCTCTCCGTACCTCATCGCGCGTGCCTCTCCACCCAACCGTAACCCTGCATCGGTCGCCCTACCTGATACACTAGGTCCAGCTCCCCAAAGTACACAGGCCATGTCTCTGCCTCCAACAACCGCGACTTCACAGGCATCATCAGCAAGTGCTTACCCGCCAACACTCGGTGTTCCAGCAGGTCTACACGCACAGACTCCTGCATGTTCAGCACATCTCGATACCCCTGACACTCCACACCGTCATCGTACACACCGAACAACAGCGTTACGTTCACTCCCGACTGAGTCAGGCTCCGCTCCTCACTGTCCGTCATCTCACCCAACCTCACTACCACACACGGAAAATTCTCCTCATAGTCCGCTGCTCCGTAGTTCTTTAGCCCGGCATTAGCCTTCTCGCCAAACGTCAAACCTTGAGGCTGTGGGACGTACTGCCCGAACACCCGCACTTCCTGCAGCACTCCCGACTTGTTCGGCAGCATGTAACCGGTGAATACCTTCTTCATTCGGCTCACTAGGTCATCCAGTAACGTTATCCTGTTCATTTCGCACCTACCTTCGCGCTGTTCACTCCCCACCAATACTCGTAACGACGCGTGAATACGTCCTCCACATGCCTCGATACCCCTTCTTCACGGTCAGGTGCTCCGGCCAACTGCGCTATTGACGGGCCAGTAAGCACCTTTATCGGCATTCGGGAACTCCCTACTCGCGCAAACGGTTTCACTCCAGTCCCACGCGATAACAAGAACGCACGAGGACCAAGAGGCTTCATCCCTCCGGCCTTCCGTACACCCGCCATCAAGGGCCGTCCTTTACGCGCTCGCACTCGGTTCGGACTCAGCTTGTACTTGTCCAGAGTCAGCATCCCTGAACGTACACTCAATACCGGAGGCCTCACCGCTATAGTCTCCCGGACTTGCCCCGCCTTCAGGTAGTATTCATCAGTCAGTGAACGCACTATGAACGCCCGCAAACTCTTCAACGTGTCAGCTTGGGCCTGCTTGATACTCTTGCGCTGGGCAGACTCTAACTGTTTGGGAATTGCTCCGACGTTCGGCCATGATGGGCTTATGTTCAGGGTTATCATTCGCTTCCTCCTGACAACTCAGCTCGCCATAGTCCGGGTACTGGTTCACTTAGGGACGTTACACGGTACACTTGGCCGTCTACTCGCAGGGATTCCCCACGCCTCAGACCCGACATTTCACGGGCCTCAACGAGCAATATTCCCTCAATACGCCCTGCGTTCACTCCGTCCGCTCCACGTACGTACTCCACATGCTTCGGACGCGCAAATATACACTTCACGCAATGACCCTCTATCACGTGTTCCTGCGGGAAGGACTGCGAGTATATTTCGGGGTTCACCCACGCTCCCTCATGCGACTGGGAGGACTCGTAGATTTCCCGAATTTCCCACGTCATACTAAGTTCTTCAGCACGTACCACGAGTTCACGTCGCGCGGCATCGGCAGACAGCGGGAACTCACTACAAGCTTTCTTGACGGCGGGTCCTCCTCCGTGATTACGTACGGCACATACTCCGCCATCTCAGTCGCGTAATCCCTCGTGCGCGAGTCTATGTACGTTACTGCCCCGTAAAGCATCAGGTTACGTTCTCGGGAACTCATCATGATTGCCGTACCCGCATCAATCAGTGGCACGAGATTTCCCGCCTCATCTGTGTAGTATTCGTTGTACTCGTAAACGTTCAGGTACAGCCCGGGGGCTCGTATCTGCATCAGGTAAGTTATACCGTCCTCAAGGCTCGCGGGGTCGGGTATTTTCACGAACTGGTCATGACGTAACTTCAACACTCCCTCATTCAGGCTCAAGGCCTCGCTGACATCTGCACCCACTATCAACATGTCAGGGTTCACTCCGTGCTTGCGGAGTTCTCGGGCGGTCTTGGCCAATTTCCCCAGAATGTCATAGTTCACCGTCCACTTGTCCGCTGCCTTCACACTCTCTATCTGGTCAAATCCGTAATCAACTTCCGCACTCACACCATGACCCTCAATGCTCAACTTCCCGTCCTGCTTCACACGAGCGCACATGTACTCCTCTTTCCGGTACAGCGCGTCCTGAAGCTCCATCAAGTCATTCGCGGCAATACGTGCAGCACGTTCATCGGGGGTCATTCCGGAATTGTACGGGGACTCTCCGAACATTTTCGTGGCGAGTGTGTCGGGGGTGATCGTCCTTGACCCGGACAACAACGGAGGGGTAAACGTCTTCAGCTGGTAGCCTTCGCGGTCAACAGGTACGGCTCCGGCACGGACGTTCGCATAGGGCAATAGTAATCTCTTGTTCGCGGCAAACTCAAATGATACGCTCTCAGTCGGGAAGGTTACTCCCTCAGAGAAAAACCTCTGCCGGAAAAATAGTCGTAACGGTGCTATCTTCCCGATTACTCCGCGCAAATATTTCGGCTCATAGTATTTGTTAGTCATTCTGATTCTCTCTCTCTTGGGTAAAAAAATTGCCCCCGTTTTTGGGAGCTTGAGTGTTTATGTGTGTGTGGTACGGGGTTACTTCATGAGGTGCTGAATAATTACTGTTCCAACGGGGATTATTATCGTCGCCAGTCCTATCATCCAGCCGATAAAGTCCCGTATTCCGTCAATCCGAGACTCTAACGCACTCTATTATACCCTACACTATACGTATCTTCTGCTGCCTCAGCTTAACCTCCAATTCCCCTAACAATGCCTCGTGATCGTCATCCTCCGTCTCATACGGCAAGATTACCGCACTGCCCTTGAACACTCCACCAAAGTAACCAGCAAACTTGAACTCCTCACCCTCCAACAGGTCTACGTCTTCGGCCAAGATACTCACTTCATCAGCACTCGCAACACTCGCACTCGCAGGCACAAAAACTTCACCGCTCGACATCAGCAGCGTTCCCCGCTTCAGACACACTGGACCAGCAATCTTCACACGCCCTATATCCGCAAGCGTCAAACCCCCCGCTACCAATTCATCGGCTCGGCATTCTTCCTCAACTTCGTACAGCTTCTGCACATATTCACTCATGCTCTTATCCCCCGCTTCTCGTTGATATGCTTTATCATCATCTCTACTGCCCCGCCGTATCCACCGGGTACACTCGCACTCACCACAGGAGGCCGGACACTCTCTATCTTCAAGATTTCCACCGCTACGTCCCGCGCTGTCAGTATGTCCTTGTACTTCGCTAACTTCAAGATATTTTCTCGTCCGGGACCGGCTAATTCGTCCAACGCGTACAACCTTTGACGTTCATCGTGTACACCGTCCTCGTACGTCTTGGCCGGAGGCTCTTCCGCTGGAGGCTCTGCACTCTCCAACTCGTCGCATAACCCGTACACTAGACATTCCCCGGCTGTCAGCCACGTACTCGCATTCATTAACGCTTTCACGTCATCTACGCTCATCTTCGTTCGGGACGCGTATATACCGGCTATGCCCTCACCTATCTTGTCCAGCACTCCGGCGGCCTCCCGAAATTCCTCAGCGTTCCCGCATACCGCACTCAACGGCTGATGCAGCATCATCATTGCCCCAGTACGCATCGTTATTCGCTTACCGCACATCGCTAATACACTCGCAGCACTCGCACACAATCCGTCTACCACCACGTACACTTCACGGTCCTTCAGGTAGTTATACAGCCCGATTGCCTCGAATACGTCCCCTCCGTCTGAATTGATCCGCAACGTTATCGGCCCCTCCGGAGGTATCCGTCTCAGTATCTGATTGCCTGTCAAACCGTCATAGATTAACGAGTACAGCAAGATTTCTGTGCTCCCGTTTACGTCCTGTATCTTGTACATTCTTTCACCGTCCCTGTATCTTCTTCCGCTCGCGCGTCAATGCACTCACCACTAAGTCCCAGTCCTCGCCTGTCAATTCTCCGGCTTCCCGCTGGTACGTGCTCAGGTTGTGCTCTATCCGGTTTACCGCTGCGTTCACTTCCTTCACAGGGTCCAACTGCCCTTGACTTGGCCCAATCCATTCGCACCACGTGTACAGCTTCCCGTGATAGTCGTCAAGACCATACTTCGGAGCAGCAATCCGCCCCCCCTCCACTTCCTGCGAAAACCACGCCTCGTACACGCTCTGGCAAAAATTGTCCGCAAACCATTTCCGCCAATACTTGAACACCTTCCACGCCTCAAGCAACGCACCACGCGAGGCAGAATAGCTTGACGTGAAACGCTGTAACAGCAATTCACTCGGAATCCCCAACGCTCCCCCGACCTGATTCACTAATGCCTCCACAAACTGACCGAAATTCTGATTCGGACGCCCGGGACTCAAGCTCGTAGCCTTCACTCCTTCGGGCAAATCCATCATCGTACCAGTCATTTCCTGCATGTTCGGATAGCCGGCTAAAGGGTCCTCACCCACTCCTGAGTCGCTCGCGTAATCCTCCTCTCCGTACACACCATCTTCTCGGGGCTCGTGCTCAAAGAATATCGCGAATACTCCACTCACCACAGCTGCCATCAGTTCAGCATCCGTGTAACGCCCAAGCTGCTTGAGCTGCTCTATCACGGGGGCCAAGAACGGGACTCCTCTGTGCTGCCCTATGCGTTCTCGCGGGAATAAGTGATACACGTTGCGCGTACCGTCAGGCAAAAATGCTGGTATCCGAGTGTACTCTATTCGGGGCTGCCTCAAGTACTCACTGTTAGGGTTACGGTTCGTTACCCAATACGCTATAGGACTTCCCGTAAGTACGTCGACTTCTACACCCTCATCTAGTACATTCACACCCGCATACCCCAACGGTGAACACAGCCGCTCACTCTCCAATAACTGTACACACAACCTGCGGCCTCGTGTGGGCATCAGCATTAGGCATTCCCCGTCAAGAAGTATGCTCCTCAACGCCAACACCTGCAATTCGTAGAACGTCAGCTCACGAGAATAATCCGCATCCCTGCTCGAAGCCCAGTAATCAAACCTTGCCTCAACCTCTGACGCAAATTCTCCCGCCTCACCCTCAGTCATCCCCAAGCGTGTTGGGTCTATCCTCACGTTCAGCCTCAATCCCGGACCAAGTGCATTCAACACCACACGTTCAACCGCACCGCGCCCCAAACCCGAGCCTCCTGCGTACAAATCACGAGACCTCTCACGCAATAACTCTAGGTTCTCGCTTATGTCCTCATGAGGAGACTTCGACGACGTTATCCACTTGATTAATGACGGCTTCCGGCGGTTCGCTCCGTGCTCGCTGTAACCCGAATTTACTACATTCATACTGGTATCACCACGCGTATACGAGATTTCTTCTGCTTGTTCTGGCTTTCTTCTCTCTGAATGCTTACCTCGATTTCATGTAACTCTTTCCTCAGCGTCCCTAAGTTCGCACGCGTCAGCTTCAGCCCCTCAAGTTCCACCGTCTGGCCGTTCCTCAAGATTTCTGCTTCAGTCTTCAGGTACAGCTTTCGGCGTTCCCGCAATACTTCAAGCTTCGTCATATCATCAGCCCCCGACGTATCACCCTTCGGCGCGGCTTCACACTCTTCACGGCACGGCTCTCACCCTTTCCCTGCTCGGCCTTCTTCAGGTCGGGATTCAGTATCTCATACGCACCCATCGCGTACACACGGCAGTCAAGCGGCTCATTCCTCGTCTTAGAGTCCCGCACCTCAAAACGTACAGTCTCTCGCCCCCGTAACCTCTTGATCACCATTCGTTCACTCAGCAAACCGCGAAAATATACTTCGTCGTAACCTCGCTCAGCTTCCGCCGGGACATGACAGTATCCGCCCTGACCCTTCGATGCCCTTAGCCTCGTGTTCAGCACTCCCTTCAACGTCGATACCCCCAGCGTGAACAACGGCACCCTTGCTCGGTTATTCCGGCTTGGCCTCGATACACTCGCCATTCCCCATTGTCCGCGACCGATTATCGGAAACACCCTGCGCCTGGTACGTGCCTTGCAGAATTTGTACACTTCGTCCGTGTAATGCCCGCCGGAGTCAATACATACACACGATAACCCTAGCTCTTCACCGCCGGCCTTACGCCACGTCCTCTGCAAGTACTCGTCCAACTGCCCCCACAATTCAGGTTCCCCGGGGTCGCCGTATAACACCTTATACTGTATCCCCCACGACTGATTTCGCAATCCCCAGCCCACTATTTCCAGCTCTAACCTGTCGTCCTGCGTATCTACACCTGCAGTCAGCAACAGCACTTCATCAGGCACTTCACAACCATACGATTCACAATTATCGTTCAGGGTCTCCAGCTCAATGACTCCTTCGGGGTCCTCCCATGTCTCACCCAACATGGTATTCGTCCAGACCTTCAGCATTTCCTCACCAGTAGCATACGCCTCGTGATACTGCTCCACGATTTCTCCCCAGCGCACCCAAGGACTCGCAAAAGCGTTCAGGTGAAATCCCCGAGTCGTGAAATCCTTACCGCTCACCCCCTGCCACTGGCCAAGCCCGGATTTCCACAAGGCCTCACCCGACTCCTGACCGCAATACACACACCTCATCACTGGCTCCGTACGGTCCTTGTACACTATGTTTTCCCACACGTACGGCTGATACTTCCTGCATACAGGGCACGGTACACACCATTCTTCACGAGTGCTCTGCTCATACGCTGCCTCAATCCGCGATAACCCCTTCTGAGTCGGCGTCGACACTAACACTATCCGCCGGTTCCAGAAATTCGCCGTACGCTTCTGCGCCAACGTCAAGGGGTCACCTTCACTCCCGGCACTCAATGGGTAACGGTCTACCTCGTCGCACAACAGCACGCGTATCGGCCTCGATGCAAGTCCAGCAGGCGAATTTGCACCAGCTATCGTGATATGTCCTCCGGGAAAATTCTTGTGCAGTAACGTATTGCCTGAGTCTCGCGCTCTAGGGTTCGCGATTAACGGCGTGAGTTCAGGGCAGTCCCTCACCATCGGCGCCAATCGGTCCTTGCTGAACGCTTCACCCATCTCTAACGTCGGCTGAAGCAGCAGTATCGGGCTCGGTTCCTTCGCGATAAAGTACCCGATTACGTTCAACAGTAATTCCGTCTTGCCGATTTGCGCTGCCGTCATGATTACTATGCGTTCACAAGTCTTCACTGCGTCCATCATCTCACGCTGATACGGGGCTCGGTCCGTGTGCCATTTACCAGCTTCGGGCGAGGCCTCACGTGAGAGAAATCTGTACTCATCTGCCCATTCACTCACCGTCAAATCTGGAGGCGGGCGAAATACTTCATTGTTCATCCTTTATCACTACTCGTACTCGCTGGCTAATTCCTCTAATATCTCCGTGATTACGTCCTTCATCAGCTCATTCACACGCTCTGATTCCACTCCGAGCGCGCTGAACTGAGGCGTCATCCTTGAGGGTATCGCTAATATCTTCGTCTTGATACGCCCTGCCTGCTCACTCCATCGACGATTCACGTCATCACGGTCTACCTTCTTGCCCTCCAACACCGCTAACTCTATCTCCGCCTTCCGTGCCTTCGCCTCAGTCAGCCTCGTTTTCGCGGCTATCAGCCCGGCATCCTGCGTTACGTTCATTCATCACTACCCCCTACGTTGCGTTACTGTAACGACGGGGGGCATATTGCCGTGCACTCTGGCCGGTCAGCTGCACCTTGCACCCGCAGTTAGGGCAGATAAATTCCTGCCAGTAAATGCTCCCTCCAACTTGACGGCAGATTTGACCGCAGGCCGGACAGATTATCTGCTTCCCTAACATTCACCGCACCCCGCTACGTTCCACATTCGGCACGCGTCCTCTAGGGTACCCATCATCGGACCATCAGCCTCGCACTCCGGACAATGCACGTAGAACTTTCCGTCGTATGAGTCTATCGTACACAGCATGTTTCCGCAGAACGGACAACCCGCTACGTAACCGGAATCCTCCGTAATCTCTCCGTCATCCGTCTCGGTCGGAATGTCCTCTACAAGCTCCCTGCACGCACTCGTCAAATTCCTTATCGCTTCCATCAATTCCGCTTTTACTGTCATTCGTTTCCTCTCCTGTTTGACCCCTCCAAAACTTTTTCCCCCTGGCGCTAGCTCCACGCCGGGCCATCGTGAGTTTCCCGCTAGCGCTGCCCCCCGTCAGCACAGTACCTGCAGACATACACACATACACACCCCAGATTATCTCTAGGGTGCTCTGTAGTGTGTTCTGCGTGTTGTTGCGGCTTTGGGGGGCCGGAGGGTTTGAGTAGTGGTAGAAAGTCGTGAAAATTACATTAATTCATTGTCTGGAAGTATAGCACATTCCGTATGTTTTGTCTCACTCTTCCGCTCACTTTCCGCAATTTCACTTACCACTAAACGCACTAATTCTTCTCGTCGGCGGTATACAGTGCTCGGATGCCTCTGCAGGTGAAATGCTACGTTACGCAGGCTCATCTTCCGCAGGTAGTGCAGGGTCAGGATTGCACACCATATGTCCGCGCGAAAATCTGTGCTCACGGCCAGATATTCCTTCACGCGGTCCACTGGCTGGACGTATCGGGTCAATTGGGCTATTACGCTCTCGTAAAGCAGGCATAATTCTACGTAGGAGGCTACGGGGTCGCTCTT
>JAFPZI010000074.1 GCA_017417365.1 Synergistaceae bacterium | reverse complement strand
GCTCACAAATTACCCCCCGTTTTCGTGAACGAGGGGCCTCGCTCTATCTCCCTTATGCTTCTACCGTCCCGAAAACTTCTCCGGCCTCGTAGTTCTGTCCAGTCTTCAGGTCGATTAGCTTGCAGTCGTCGGTGTTCGTGATGATTAGTGCGCTGGTCATTGGAGCTCACAAATTACCCCCCGTTTTCGTGAACGAGGGGCCTCGCTCTATCTCCCTTATGCTTCTACCGTCCCGAAAACTTCTCCGGCCTCGTAGTTCTGCCCGGTCTTCAGGTCGATTAACCTGCAGTCGTCGGTGTTCGTGATGATTAGTGCGCTCGTCGTCGGGTGCCCTGCCGCAATTATCGCACCAATGTCGAACGATAATACCTTCTGTCCTGCCTTCACCCTGTCGCCTTCCTTCACGAGGGGCTTAAACCCTTTGCCCTTCATCGCTACTGTGTCAAGCCCTATGTGAATCAATATCTCCGCTCCGTCGTCGGACTTTATCCCAACAGCGTGAAGAGACTCAGCCACAGAGATTACTTCACCGTTCACAGGAGAAATTATCACCGTTCCCTCTGGGATTATCCCGCATCCCTGCCCGAGCATACCTTCAGAGAATACTCCGTCATTAATCTCCTTGAGGGGGATATATTTCCCGGCAACAGGAGCGTACAGCATATTCTTAGCCGCGTCTATCGTCCTTCCCGCTTCGGCCTCCGCAGCTTTGCCGCCAAGAATGAACGCAACAATCCCAGCAACTACTATAGCCGTCGCCACTGCCACGAGAATCGCTATTATCGTGTCCTGGAAGATCGGCACCGCCAAAATCGTCGAGTAACCCATAACGTATGCCCTCGCTCCCAAGAAAACAGCTACGATACCTCCCGCAGCTCCTCCAGCCATTACGCCATACATCGGGGTCTTCTTCGGCAGGTTGTTGCCGTAAATCGCTGGCTCCGTTACCCCAGCAAAGATACACCCTACACCCAAACTCAGAATCTCCGCACGCTTCTCGGGGTCCTTCTCCCTGAGCGCCGAACCTATGCACGCTCCCCCTTCCGACATGTTGTGCAGCAGGAAAGCAGGACGGAATATCGCATCATATCCCGGATTGGAGATTGACTGAGCCATGAACGGTACTAACGCATGGTGCATTCCAGCAATAATCAGCCAAGGAAGGACGCACGCAAGAACTCCCACAGTTACGGGACCGATATTGCCGGCCAAGAACGCAAAGAAGTTCCCAATGTAGATCCCCAAGTACCCGCCCAAAGGTGCAAGTGCCGTGAAGCCCAATACCATCGTGATTGCTACCGTGCCCATTCCCACAAAGATAGCCTTGAAGATTCCCGGAACTACCTTATTCAGCCACTTCTCAACTTTGCCGGCACACCACGCAAGCAGTAACGCAGGCACCAATGACCCGGAATAGCGCATGAGCCTCACGGGAATCATGAGCATGGTTATCGGCTCGTTAGCTGTGAGCATGGCCTGCCAGTTGTTGTGCAGGAGAGACAACGCGCAAATCATCGCATAGGCCGGAGTCCCTCCGAGTTTGTTCGCCGCACCATAGGCCACAAACACAGGCAAAAAGTAGAACGGAGCATCACCGGCAATACTCAGCAGACGATACACACCAGTACTCGCGAACGACGAAGAAATCAGAGTCCCCAACAGCAGAAATACCTTCAGCATACCTCCAGCAATCAGTCCCGGGACGCACGGAGCTACCGACGCAGAGATAAACCCGATTGTGTCCGAGATTACCCCGCTGACGGTCAAGGGCTTCTTCACAGCGTCAAGATTCTCGTCAGTGTTGCCGGCAGACGTGAAGTTGAACTTCTTCTGCACAGCCTCATACACCGGCAGTAAGTGCTGCCCAAGTATCACCATGTACTCACCGCTTGTGGCAGTTGCGTCGAATACACCGAGAACTCCGGCAATAGCTTTCACGTCCGTAGTGTTGGCGTTCTTGGGGTTCTTGAGGAGGAAACGTATTCTAGTCATGCAGTGAGCTACTGCGTTGATATTGTCCGGCCCTCCCACAGCCATAACAATATCCATTGGCCATCTGTTCGTAGTCTAGTTTTGCCGCCATTGCCCTATTCCTCCCATAATGAGCCGCCGTTTGTGGCGATAACGTCCTTCATCCACCAGAAAGACTTCTTGCGGGAACGCTTAAGAGTCCCGTTGCCCTTGTCGTCCATGTCGACGTAAATCCAGCCGTAACGCTTCTTCATCTCGCCGGTACTCAGTGATACTAAGTCCATTGGCCCCCACATCGTGTAGCCCAAGCACTCGACACCGTCAACACACACGGCCTTCATCATCTCCTGAAGGTGTGAGCGCAAGTAGTCTATCCTGTAGTCGTCATTGATGCTCCCGTCAGGCTCTACCTTGTCGATTGCTCCTAGCCCGTTCTCGACGATGAACAATGGCTTCTGGTACCTGTCGTAATACTCATTGAGCAGGAAACGCAAGCCTATCGGGTCAATCGGCCATCCCCAGTCGGATTTTGGCAGGTAGGGATTCAGGTCTCCGCCGAGCACGTTAAAATTCTTGGTCTCCGTGCTGATTATGTTTGAACGGTAATAACTGAAGCTCACGTAGTCCAGCGTTCCCTCACGTAAAATCTTCTCGTCGCCGTCCTGAACTGCCGTAAGGGTAACGCCCCTTCTGCCGAGCAGGTCTGCCGAGTATGACGGGTAATAGCCCCTCGCCATAATATCAATGAAGTAGAGGGTCTCGCGCCTTGCCTGAAGCCTCCTGAAAACGTCCTCTGGCTTGCAGGTCGCCGGGTAGAGTTCGCTTGAGGCATACATTGCCCCGAACTGTGAACCGGGCATCATCTCATGACCCATCTTGACGACGAGAGCACTCGCTATGAACATGTTGTGAGCGGCGTTGTAGTGAGTCTGGTTGTCGCACTTGTGGGTCCCGCAGGCAACAAACCCCCTGACAGCGTTAATCTCGTTGAACGTCAGCCAGTACTTGCACCTCCTGCCGAATCTCTCGAACAACACCCGAGCATACTTGACGTAGCAGTCCACTACATGTCGTGAGCTCCAGCCGTCATAGTGTTCGGCCAAGTACACTGGCATTTCGTCGTGCTGGATAGTGATTAGGGGTTCCATGTGGTATTTCTCTAGCTCGGTAAGGACATCATCATAGAACTTTAGGCCGGCCTCGTTTGGTGTATCCTCGTCGCCTGTGGGGAAAATCCTGCTCCACCCGATGGAGAACCTGTAGACGTTGCAGCCCATTTCTGCCATGAGCGCAATATCTTCTTTGTAGTGGTGGTAGAAGTCGACTGCTTTGTGGCTTGGGTAATACCTGTCGTCGCGGATGTAGGGAGTTGCGCCGTCTGGGATGTCGCTCGGGTTGAGGAATGAGCTTGGAGCTTCGCCGGTCGTGCCGTCGGGTAAACGGTAGGTGGTGCATCTGGGGTGTTCTACGCTTCCGTCGGTCTCGAAGTCGTGAGTGGACATGCCTCGCCCGCCCTCATTGACTCCGCCTTCGCACTGGAAGTCAGCCGTAGCTCCGCCCCACAAGAATCCTTCAGGTAACTTCATGTAGAGTCCTCCTTGTGTGTATTAAGTTTGTGAATGGAAAAGTAGGATAAGTATAACACTAAAGCTCGTGGAAAATGGGCCGCATCTTCTCGAACGTGCAGAACTTCGTGAAACCAATACCCTTCAGAATCTCCCGCCCCTCGTCCATATGGTCGGCAAGGTAATCGGGACTGTGAGCGTCGCTGCCGAGAGTCAGAACCTCCCCGCCCAAATCGTGATACAGCTCCAGAATCTCACGGCTCGGTGTCGTGTCGGAAAGCCGATAACGCCAGCTCGAGGTGTTAAGCTCTATCCCCTTGCCGTCATTGATGGCCGCCGTCAGAATCTCCGCGACGATGTCCCTGACCTTCGCAAAAGGATAGACTCCCTTCCTGTCATAACGAACCATGAGGTCAACATGTGCAAGTACAGAGTAGTCGTGATAATTCTGAATCACCCTCAGGAGTTCCTCATAGTAGCCGCGATTATATTCTGCCTGAGTTTTTCCACGTTGATATTCTTGACCCCACAAGTCTAAATCGTCAATCTCATGGACACTCAACAGAACAAAGTCTATTTTTTCCCGATACCTCTCGAAAAGTTCTTCGTACTGAGGGATCGTGTGGGTCTGAACTCCGAACTCAAGCCCCGAACGAATCACGAGTTTTCCCCTGAATTTCTCCCTCAACTCCTCAATCTCCGGGAAGTATCGAGGGTAATCGACGTTCGCCGCGTGAGTCTGGCTTCTTGGGTCGTCGCAGTCTACCTTCACACCGTAGTCTACGTGGTCAGTGAAGCATAATTCATTCAGCCCAAGACTTATGGCTCTTCTCACCTGACGCTCCATCGGTGTACTGCTGTCGTCGCTGTAGTAACTATGAACATGATAATCACACTTCATGATGAATTTATCTCTCCTCACAAAAAATGCACCCCCCGATCTCGCGAGAGGTGCGTAAAATCTCTGGTTCGTTAGTGAATCAGACTATGCCATTCCTTGATGCTCTTCAAGGATTGAGATACAGAACCCTTTGCTTTGACCGTCATTATTCCCTCAATCGCAGCATCTGCCGCCGCAAGTGTCGTAACATAGGGAATCCTCATCTTCACCGCACCGCGTCTTAGGACACTTCCGGATTTCGTCAGTGCTTTTTCGCGTGGAGTGTTGATGACCATCTGGACTTGGCCGTTGATGATATGGTCGAGAACGTCAGGTCTTCCCGCGCCAACAGAATCACACTCAACCCCGGCTTTCCTCAGTGCCTCATACGTCCCGGGAGTCGCCAGAATCCTGAAGCCCGAATAGCTGAACTTCTGAGCTATGGGGACTATCGCCTGTTTGTCGGAATCACTCACCGCGATTAACACCGTCCCGCTCATGGGGAGCTGTCCTCCTGCAGCCTCTTCAGCCTTGAAGAAAGCCTCACCGGGCATCGACGCTAGGCCAAGAACTTCACCGGTCGAGCGCATTTCAGGACCCAATACGGGGTCAACCTCCTGGAACATGTTGAACGGGAACACGGACTCCTTCACGCCGTAATAGGGTATCGTCCTCTCAGCGAGTGCCTCAAGAGGGGACGGCCTGCCGGTGAGTTCGCGGGTTATCGCCTCGACAGCCAACGGAACCATACGGATACCGCATACCTTCGAGACCAGCGGAACAGTTCGGGACGCTCTCGGGTTTGCCTCAAGAACGAAGATTTTCCCTGCCTCAATGGCGTACTGAATGTTCATTAGGCCGACGACGTGCATAGCCTCAGCGATTTTGCGGGTGTAGTCCTTGATTGTCGCGAGTGCCTCAGGTGAAATGTGCCTTGACGGGAGGAAGCACGCAGAGTCCCCAGAGTGAATGCCGGCAAGCTCTATGTGTTCCATGACTGCCGGGACGTAGGCGTGAGTTCCGTCGCAGATAGCATCAGCCTCACACTCCAGCGCGTGATTCAGGAAGCGGTCAATCAGAATCGGACGGTCAGGTGTTACTCCCACAGCCGCCTTCACGTAACTCTCTAGGCTGGCCTCGTCGTAAACTATTTCCATTCCCCGCCCGCCCAAAACGTAGGACGGCCTCACCATCACGGGATAACCTATGCGGTTTGCGACCTCGTGAGCCTCCTCAAGAGTCGCTGCCATTCCTGACTCAGGCATTGGGATATTCAGGGAGTCCATTACGGCCTTGAAGCGTCCGCGGTCTTCTGCGAGGTCAATAATCTCCGGGGATGTCCCGAGAATTTTTACGCCGTTGCGCTCGAGTTCGCTGGCCAAGTTCAGTGGGGTCTGCCCTCCGAATTGCGCAATCACTCCGACGGG
>JAFPZI010000073.1 GCA_017417365.1 Synergistaceae bacterium | reverse complement strand
GCATTGGTCGTTACGATGGTCTGCAAGTTCTCGCAGTAACGGTAATCTATGATTTGGTGCAGGTAGCTCGCTCGTGCAGGTGTCATGTTCTCGTGGCCTAAGTCGTCAAGCACTAAGCAGGGTACACACTTGAACTGCCTCATCAGCCCGTCATAGTCTCCGTTGTCGCGGATTGCGGCCTGTATCTCGTCAAGCATTGCACTCACAAGCCGGAAGATTGCCTGCCGTCCCTGCTCCATTGCTCGGAGGGCTATTGCTGCGGCTAGGTGTGTCTTGCCGGTGCCGGGCTTGCCTGCAAGGATTAGGCTCGTACCGTTCTCGGAGGCCTTCATCGCTTCAAGGCGGGCTTTGCGAGTCTCAGTGTCGGACTTCTGGCACTCGTAGGCCGTGAACGTCATGTGCCGGGAAAACTCCTTGAGGCCGGACTTCCTGAACATACGCTCAAACTCCCGCGACTGCTCAAACCTGCAACCTAGTCCGCACGTCCACCGCACATCGAGATAGCTGTAGCCTTTGGGGCTTGTTGATACGGTGATGACGGGTCTGCTGTTTCTGGCCTTGAGGGCTTCGGGAAGTGAGCATGTGCCTTCACAGCCTGCGCATATCTGCTCAAAGTCTGAGGCCTGAGCTACTGCCCAAAAACTTATCGGGTCATCATGAACTGTGCCGGTGTAGTCGGTGAAAAATGCCTGCTCATCAACAGCCGGAAACTTGGCCTTCAGGTAGTCAAGGGCTTTAGTGCGTGCAGCCTGTTCACGTTTTGCGAATGCCTCAGAATCCATTTGCCCGCGCCTCCTCGTCGAATTTTGCCTGCAACGCCGCTATCTCTGCCATTTCTGCCTCTGCCTGCTCGTCAGTGCATTCGGGAACGGGTGAAGGCTTGGCCGTCTTGGGCAATTTGCGCTTCTTTCCGCGCGTGGGCTGGTGAGACAATGAACCCGCTATGTAGCCCATCGTCAGCTCACTCAATGGCTGGCCGCGCTTGAGGAATCTCTTCACAGCGGTGTCAATCTCTTTCTGGACGCGTGAAGGGAACTGTGAAGCCGATAACTCTCTCAGGGCTGAAATCTCGTCCCATGTCAAGCCTTGACGACCTGTCTTGTGCAGGAACAGTTCTGCGGTGGACTTCATGATTTCGGGTGCGTCATCAGGGGTGCAGACTTCTTCGGGGTTGTGAGGCTTGGGAGAATCTACGGGCTGTCCGTCCTCGAACACAAGAATCGGCTCATCGGGGAGTTGGGCTTCCCTCGTAAGAGAGTCTTTTATATCCTTCACTTGGTTTCCTTTGTGTGTCAACTGTGTCATGGGGGGCATGTCGCCTGTGTCATGGGGGAGTGCCACATCTGACACCCCGTCGTAGCATTCCGCGTTATGTCCAACTATCCGCGTATATGATGATGTCTGAGAGCCTTCCTCTTTGAAACGGTCTGAACGTGCGATAATCCCTCTGGTTTCCAATTCCTGATAGGCGCGAATTACTGTCCTCTTGGAAACTCCGGCAGCTTCGGCTACAGCGTCGTTACTCGGCCAGCATCCACGATTATCCGTTGTCGCAAATGTACACAGAACCGTGAATATGAACCTTGCTGACTGTGAAAGCTCTTTATCACGGATTACGTCAATATCTACGCAGGCAAACCAGAAATCTTTACTTGCCCGCAGTCCTGTATCCTTATTGCTCATCGTAGCGCCTCCTTCGTAATCTTGGCCGTCAATTCAAGCCCTGTATATTTCTCCGCAATTGCGGTGTCTATGACCCCTTGAAGCCAAAGGATCAGCTCAGCAAAATTATCATCAGCTCTCAGGTGAAGGGTCTGAGGGTGGATTGCCTCCCCCGACTCTGTCCCCTCGAATAGTGAGCTGGTCTCACGCTCTGTTTTGGATTCCTTCTTGCTCTCGGCCATCGTGTGAATCCCAACCTTGAGCAATTCTTTCCTGACTGCTTCCGCAAGTTCCTCAAACTCTAACCTGATACCACGCTGAGTCCTTGCCCATTCAACCTGCTTGTTCAAGATCGACTTGAAGAACGGGT
>JAFPZI010000001.1 GCA_017417365.1 Synergistaceae bacterium | reverse complement strand
GTTACGAGTTTGCTATAATCATGTGCAGAAATTTCTACAATCTTAATGAATAAGGAGACACATAATTACTACACATGGAACTTGAGAATCATATCGAGAATTACGGCGCAGAAAGCATAAAAGTTCTTGAGGGGCTCGAGGCTGTCCGAAAACGCCCCGGCATGTACATCGGCGACACTTCCCTACGCGGACTCCATCACTTGGTCTATGAGGTAGTCGACAACTCCGTAGACGAAGCTATGGCCGGTTACTGCGACAAGATTCAGGTAGTCATCCACCGCGACGAGAGCATCACCGTACAGGACAACGGACGAGGCATCCCCACAGACCCTCACCCCTACAACGGCAGGCCCACAAGTGAAGTGGTCTTGACCGTCCTACACGCCGGCGGCAAATTCGGTGCTGGAGCCTACAAAGTCTCCGGCGGACTCCACGGAGTCGGTGTGTCCGTCGTCAATGCGTTATCCGAATGGCTCGTGGTTACTATTGCCCGCGACGGCCTCGAGAAGTCCCAGAGGTTCGAGCGGGGAGTCCCGGTAAGCGACCTATCCGAGGGCGTGAAAGCAGACTGGCAGGGCACAAGGATAGACTACATGCCGGACAGGGAGATTTTCGAGGAAGTTCACCACTCACTTGACACCCTCAAGAGCAGATTCAGGGAACTCGCATTTCTCAATCCCGGCCTCAAGATTACCGTTACCGACGAACGCACCAACGATGAGCGGGAATATTTCTTCAAGGGCGGTATAGGCGCATTCGTGAAGTACATTGACCGCGACAGAACTCCCCTCTTTGATGAACCCGTAGTGATTTCCGGGACCCGCGATGATGTCGCAATTGATGCCGCGTTCCAGTACAACGACGGCTACCAGGAACACATGTACACTTACGCCAACCTGATTCACACGATTGAGGGCGGAACACACTTAATGGGCCTCCGTGCAGCACTCACACGGGCAATCAACGAGGCCGCAAGAGCAGGGCGAATCCTCCGCGACAAAGAGGAGAACCTCTCAGGCGACGACCTCAAGGAAGGCTTAACCTGTGTGCTGTCGGTGAAATTGGGTGAACCTCAGTTCGAGGGCCAGACCAAGACCAGACTCGGAAACAGTGAAGTTAGGGGAGCGGTTGACTCCGTAGTCTATGAGGGCCTGCTGTCAATCTTCGAGGAACGCCCCGAAATCGTGAGGCCCATTGCTGAGAAAGCCATTCGTGCCAGACGAGCAAGAGAAGCGGCCAAGAAAGCCCGTGAACTCGTCAGGAAGGGAGCAATGTCCGGGATGAGCCTTCCGGGAAAACTCGCGGACTGTTCGTCAAAGAAGGCCGAGAACACCGAACTCTACATAGTCGAGGGGGACAGCGCAGGAGGCAGTGCAAAGCAGGGACGCGACAGAAAGTTTCAGGCTATCCTGCCTCTTAGGGGGAAAATTCTCAACGTCGAGAAGGCCCGCATGGACAAAATGTTAGCCAACAGGGAAATCCAGACGATAATTACTGCTCTTGGCTGCGGGATCGGCAACGAGTTCGACGCGACCAAGCTACGTTACCACAAGATCATCATCATGACGGATGCCGACGTTGACGGGGCACACATAGCTACACTGCTCTTGACGTTCTTTTACCGCCACATGCCGGAATTGCTCTCACAGGGCTATCTGTACTTGGCCCAGCCCCCGCTATACAGAGTGCAGTACGGAAAGAGCGTGAATTACTGCTACACCGACAGGGAGTTACGCGAACACGTCGACAACGCCCCGGACCCCTCGAAGGTCAGCGTCCAGAGGTACAAGGGACTCGGTGAGATGAACCCCGAACAGTTATGGGAGACCACGATGGACCCAGCTAACCGAATCCTCAAGAAGGTAGAACTTGATGATAACCTCTTGGCCGACGAATACTTTGACATCCTGATGGGCGACAAGGTAGAGCCCCGCAGGGAGTTCATCATAGCCAACGCCCACGAGGTAAAGAATCTTGACGTTTAGGCCGTGTTGTGCTAAAAGTCTGTGAATCCCTAACCGATAACATGAACAGATACCAATCGACACAGAATATTTCAGGGGGTTAAGCTCAATGGCAAATAATAACGCTCAGTTCACATATCAGGCTACGAGGATTTCGACTGCGACGAAGGAACAGCTTCTTCTCATCACCTACGACATAGGGATCAAGGCCTGCCACACCGCAGAAAACGCGATGCTCGGCAAGACCAACGGCGGCAATCCCGACTACGACCTAGCCAACCGGGAAATCATCAGGGCACAGGGAGTCCTCCGAGAACTCATGGTTACTCTGAACCGCGAGAAGGGCGGGGACGTTGCCGACAAGCTCACTCAGCTTTACGAGTACATGTACCAGCTGCTTGTGGACGCGAACATCAAGAAGGAACCCGACAACATCAGGACGGTATGCGGGATGCTCGAGGAGCTCAAGCAGACTTGGGAGGCGGCATTAGTCCAGCTCCTGAAGGAATACCAGGCAGCACACCCGGAGGATAAGGACCTGCAGAACGCTGTGGCTGAAGTCGAGGGCAGGAAGCCGGAACCCGTACAGGCACCCGCACAGACCCGTGCACCTTCAGCGTACCCTGCAGCGAGTGCGAGACCGTCGGCGGCGGTGAAGAATGCTAAAGCAGGAACGTTTACGCTTGCGGGATAACGTACTCCCCGAGTCGAAGGAACTCATACGGCGTGAGATAGATTTATGCCGGACGTTAAGGGCAATGATCTCGAGGGAACTTGAGGCCATTGTCCTTAATGGTGATATGGACGAGTTATTAGACCTGATAGAGAGCAAGAACGAGATAATTTCTCAGCTCCAGTTGCTCGCGGACGGCTGGAAAGATTTGCTGTCTCAGGCGGGAGTCCAAGAGGGCACGAACAACCCGAAATTCCCCGAAGGCTTCGGGAGATACCTTCTTGAACTCTACCCGGAGGACGAGGAATTACCGGCACTAATCGAGGAAAGCCGGGAGATAGCCGGAAGCATAGTGAAGGCCGAAGACGACGCGGTGAGTGAGCTTGAGAAGTTCACTGCGGGCCTCAGAAGCCAGATGATTTCTCGGGTTCATGGACGCAACGCCGCCGCAAGCTATGCACGTATGGGAGGCTCTATGCTATGAGGAAAGTATTAACGCTCCTGATTCTCGTGGTGTTCATGGTTGGGCCCGGACTTTGCGCAGAACCTGACCCGGACTTGGCCAAAGAAGTGCAGATCGGCCGTAAAGCTATTGCACGGATTGAGGAAGAATGGCCGCTGACCACAGACCCCGCAGTAACCTCAAAACTTGAGATGATAGCCTCACGCCTAGAACCCTACATGACGCGCCGGATCAACTGGGAGATTCGCTTAGTGAAGGCTGATGCAGTGAACGCTTTCTGCATTCCTGGAGGATTCATATTCTTCACTACGGGAATGATTAAGGCTCTCAGGACGGACTCGGAACTCGCGGCAGTGATGGCACACGAGATGATTCACGCGGACCGCAAACACTCCTTGAGGATGGCTGCGGAGAGCAACAAAGTTACTCTGGGTGCTCTGGCGGTTATGCTGCTGAGCGGTGGGGCGGCGGCACCGATTATTCTCGCACAGGTTGCGCAGGTCGCGATAACCAGTTCGTACACTATGGAGCTTGAGGCTGAGGCTGACAGATTGGGGCTTGAGGCTCTGATTCAGTCAGGGTACTCGCCGACGGGGATGATTACAGTGTTCGAGCACTTTATAGCTGAGGAGTACAGGCAGCCGATTCACGAGTACGGAATCTACATGAATCACCCTGAGTCCCCAAAGAGGCTCGCTGATGCAGTGAAGACCCTCCACGAGAGGAACATTCCCATTGAGCGCAAATATTCTCTTGGGCTGCTGAGGACGGAATTACGGGAGGGCAGCAACAAGATTGAGCTTCTCGTTGACGGTCAGGCAGTGGCAACGGGGAACAAGTCTGGGGAAATTCGTGCGGTCCTGTCTGGAATGCGTGAGACACTCGACAAGTATTTACAGCTCGAGCTTGCTCCGTATGAGCTCCACGTTGAGAGGGGTGCGCTGTACATTGGGAATCACTTTACGGCCGGGCAGGTTCAGGGCATTACGAGTCCCGAGAAGATACGCGAGAACCTGATGAACGCAATCAACAGAGCGAGGGCAAAATACCCTACGTCAAAATTCTTCAAGTGATGCCCTCCCGTGCGTGCGAAGTCATGTGCGGGAATTTTTGTGTGTCGTGATTGGGGGGAGAATGGCGACCCCGGGGTGACTCGAACACCCGGCCTACTGCTTAGGAGGCAGTCGCTCTATCCACTGAGCTACGGGGCCTGAAAAGTTCAACCGTGAAAATATAGCAATAAACACGAATTTTGTCAAACCCTAACCCCCGTGTTCAGCCTTCCACGCCTTTATCTGCTCAAGCCGTCTCTTGTAGCGTCCCTCGCTTCCCTGTTCGCTCGGCCGGTAGTATTCTCGTCCCTTCAGGCTCTCCGGCAGGCACTCCATAGCCGTAATTCTCTCGTCGTAATCGTGAGCGTACTGATAGCCCTTCCCGTAGCCAAGTTCTCGCATTAACTTCGTGGGGGCGTTGCGGATGTTCATCGGGACGGGTTCGGCGAGAGTCTCGAGAGCGTCCTTGCGTGCGGACATATAGGCCAAGTCCACAGCGTTAGACTTCGGAGCAATCGCCATGTGAATAACTGCCTGCGTGAGGTGAACGGAACACTCCGGCATCCCCAAAAAGTGGCAGGCCTGGTACGCAGCTATTGCCATCGAGAGCGCGCCGGGTTCAGCTAGTCCCACGTCCTCACTGGCGAACCTCACCACACGACGTGCAACGTACAGCGGGTCTTCGCCTGACTCCAGCATTCGTGCAAGCCAATAGACCGCCGCGTCAGGGTCAGAGTTCCTCATGGACTTATGGAGGGCAGAAATCATGTTGTAGTGTTCCTCGCCGTTCTTGTCGTAGAGTAGGGATTTTCGGGAGGTGCACATCTCCAGAACTTCGGGGGTAATCTCTCCGTTGTCGGAATTTGCCGCAGTCATCTCGAGTAGTGAGAGGGCGGAACGAGCATCACCGTTTGAGAATGCAGCTATGGCCCTGAGTACGTCATCTCCTACAGAGACTCTTTCTCCCAGAAAAGCTAGTGCCCTCCTGAGCAATCCTGTAATGTCCTCGACGCTTAGGGGCTTAAGCACGAAGACTTTGCAGCGTGAGAGTAGTGCTCCGTTGACCTCGAACGATGGGTTCTCCGTAGTCGCACCTATGAGAATTATGCTGCCCTTCTCCACAAACGGTAAGAACGCGTCCTGCTGTGCCTTGTTGAATCTGTGAATCTCATCGACGAAGAGTATCGTGCGCTCACCGAAATTGTGATTGGCTTCGGCTTGCTTCATGACCTCGCGGATCTCCTTAATGCCGCTGGTTACTGCCGAAAAGTTGATGAATTGTGCGTGGGTATGGTTGGCGATGATGCTTGCGAGGGTAGTTTTTCCCACACCTGGAGGGCCCCAGAATATCATTGAGGGGATTTTGTCGCTGTCGATTATCCTGCGGAGGATTTTTCCCGGGGCGATTAGGTGTTCTTGGCCGGCGAAATCGTCAAGACTCTTGGGGCGGACACGGGCGGCTAGGGGTTCGTCTGCTGGTGCGGTGAATAATGTTTGCGGCAAAGTATCAACCTCTCCTATCTGAACCTGTAGGGTATTCCTGCTTCCTTGAGGACACCATTAGCGGAGTGCCGCGAAGTGATTTCACCGTCAACAACAAAATTGCGGTTCACTATAGGGCTGTGCCATATGTCATGGTCTCCCCTGCCGTGCCTGACAAAGAAGCAGCCGTACTCAAGCAGAATCTTACGTAACCTTCTCTCAAATTCCGCCACTGAGTAATACCCTGTCCCGTCTCTCAGTGATAAAGCTCAAATCACAGTAATCCGGCTTGTTGTCCTCAAACGACAGCAAATCCTCAACAGCATACTTGACCCTCACAATCAAGGCATCAAATGACCCCGACTCAAGCACCAACCCCTTTATGTCGTCGCTTGTGGCAATCCACACTTTAGCTTCGTCATCCCATAGAATTTTTATCTTGCAGTCCATAAATCAACCCTCCTAGTAGAACCCCCGCTCAAACCAATCCTCTATTGCTTCCCTCACACCGTAAGTGTGCTCGAACTCCTCAAGTTTTGCACGCAGTTCATCACGCTCATTCATGACCTCAGCGAGCAGTGCCCGAAGTTCATCATTCTCACTCTCTGCCTCCTCAAGCCTCACTCTAAGTTCATCAAGCTCATTGTTTGCCATAGTCAAGCCTCCTTGCTATCATTCTCGATGAGGTGATTATACAATGCGAAAAGTTTTTGCGGTAATGATTGTGTTCATGTGCCTTGTGTCCTCAGCGGCATACTCAGAGACAATCAGTCTCACTCTCGACGGCTCAAAGGGTAAATTGTCAGCGGAAATTCAGAAGCCCGCCCTAAAGTCAGGGGAGAAATGCAGAATGGTCATGCTCCTTCACGGGTTCACCGGCAGCAAGTCCAACCGCCCTCTTACCGACATAGCCGACGCTCTCGAGGCCCGGGGCATTGCGTCAATACGCTTCGACTTCAACGGACACGGCCAAAGTGAGGGAGCGTTCTCGGAAATGACCGTGCTCAACGAAATTGACGACGCCCGGAAAGTCTATGACTACGTGAAGGCTCTCGGCTACGTTGACGGCGTATCAATCGCCGGGCATTCACAGGGCGGGGTGGTTACGAGCATGCTCGCGGGACAATTGGGACATGAGAACGTCAAGAGTATAGTGCTCCTGGCTCCGGCGGCTGTCTTGAGGGATGACGCTTTGAGGGGTAACGTTTTCGGCGTGGCGTTCGATGCCGGTAACCCACCGGAGACCGTGAAAATTATGGGGCAGTTCGAGATGGGACGTGATTATGTCCTAACGGCTCAGACCCTCCAAATTTACCCAACAGCGGAGAAATTCACGGGGCCGGTGTGCCTGATTCACGGGACTGCTGACAGGATAGTACCCTACACCTACAGCGAACACTATCACAGGCTCTACGAGAACAGCGGACTCGATCTCATTGACGGAGCGGATCACGGGTTCACGGGCTTCGAGGGTGAGGCCGCGAGAATTGCCGTCGACTTCCTGACCAGCCATTAACTCACCACAGCCTGTATCACGACAGCTCAAATGCCCCGGTGTACAGGCTGTAGTACCTTCCCCTTTGCAACATTAGCTCCTCGTGAGTCCCGCGCTCGATTATCCTTCCGTGTTCCATCACCAGAATCAAGTCAGAATTTCTCACTGTGGACAGCCGGTGAGCTATCACGAACACAGTCCGGCCCCTCATTAGTGCGTCCATTCCACGCTGAACAAGTGCTTCTGTGCGTGTGTCGATTGAGCTCGTGGCCTCGTCGAGAATCATAACTTCGGGGTTGGCAGCAGCTGCACGGGCAATAGCTATTAACTGCCTCTGACCCTGACTCAAGTTCGCTCCTCCTCCGGCCAAAAACGTAGCGTAACCTTCAGGAAGCCTCGCTATGAACTCATCTGCCCCCGAGAGTTTTGCGGCCTCTATGCACTCCTCATCAGTCGCGGACATGTTGCCGTAACGGATATTCTCCATCACTGTGCCGGTGAACAAGCTGGTATCCTGAAGGACTATCCCCAACTTTTTGCGGAGGGACGATTTAGTAAAATATTTTACTATCATACCCCCATACAAAATCTCTCCGGCCTGAACGTCGTAGAATCTCGGAATCAAATTCGCAATCGTAGTTTTTCCCGCTCCCGTCGAACCAACAATAGCCGTCTTCTGTCCGGGCTTGGCCGTTAATGTTATGTCGTGGAGCACCTGAACATCAGGGTTGTACCCAAAATCTACGTGCCTGAACTCCACGCTTCCCCCCGAGTCATGAGCCGTGAGAGCCCCCGAGTCTTCCTCCGGCCCCGAGTCAATCAGCGCAAAAATTCTCCCGGTCCCCGCGAGGCCGTGAACTATTGCGTTGAGGTGCATGGACAGGTGATTAATGTTCATTGCGAATTGCTTGGTCATGTTCAGGAAGGGGATTGCCACACTTACGCTCATTGGCAGGCCGGAAATGCTCACGTTCGGGGCCTCAGCGAGAATCAGAATCCCTCCCGCAAGTGCCGTAACGACGTAGAGTATATTCCCAATGTTATTCAGGATTGGGCCTAAAGTGTTTGCGCGCATGTTAGCCTTCTCTGCCTCCGCGAAAAGTTCACTGTTCAGACGCTCGAAAGCCTCTATGCTCTCGTCCTCGCGGCAAAATACCTTCACGACCCTTTGTCCCGTAATCATCTCCTCAGCGAACCCCTCAAGGCGGCCGGTTATCCTCTGCTGTTCCCGGAAGTTCCGCGCGCTCCTGCCCCCGACCTTCTTCGTTACCGTGAACATTACCACGATTCCTGCAAGAGTTACGAACGTCAGCCACAGCGAGAAATAGAGCATTATGCACAGCACAGCAATCACTGTGATTATTGACGTGAGCATCTGTGGGACGGCCTGAGAGACCATCTGGCGGATTGAGTCAACGTCGTTAGTGTAGCGGCTCATGATGTCGCCGTGAGGGTTGGAGTCAAAGAACTTCAGGGGTAAATTCTGCATTCGGGCGAACATTTTCCGGCGGAGGTGGAACAACACGCCTTGAGTGATTTCCGCTCCCAACTGACCGACTAGGACGGCCCCCGCCAACGAGAGCACATAGAGTCCGGCCAAGACCGACAAGAGTCCGGCGACCTTCCCGCTGAGTTCAGGCCAAGACGCGTCCGGCCCGGAGAACTCGATTAGGGCAATGACCCTCTGAATGAACACGGACGGGAGGGTGTTAATCGCGGCGCAGAAGAGGATCATGAAGACGGCTGCCGGAACTTTTGCTGGGTAGGAGGTGAAGATTTCGCGTATGAGCCTGAAGAGGGGGCGGCCTGTGGTCATAGCTTGAAGGGTTCGAGGCTCCTGCGAAGGATTCCGTGAAGTTGAGCGATTGCCACACCGTAATTCACGATTGGGACACCTGCGGACTTTGCGCGGTCGATTCGTGAGGCCATTTCCTGAGCGTTGAGCATGCAGCCTCCGCAGTGAACGACCAAAGCATAGGCCTTCAGGGTGTCGGAGTCTGGGAACTCTCCGCCGGAAGTGAACGAGAACTCAGGCTCAGAGTGGGAGAACTTGCGGATCCAAGCGGGGATTTTCTCGGTGCCGATGTCTCCGCACTGCCTGTGGTGGGTGCAGCCTTCGGAGATTAGGACTTTGTCGCCGTCCTTGAGTGATGAGAGTTTTTCCGCGCCGTCAACGAGAGTGCGCAGGTCCCCCTTGTAGCGTGCGAAGAGGATAGAGAATGACGTTAGGGGGATTTCGGCGGGAAGGGTTGTGTTGACCTTGCCGAAGACCTGAGAGTCGGTGATTACGAGTCGTGGCTTGGCCTTGAGGGAGTCTAGGACGTGAGGTAGTTCGGGGTCCTGACAGACGAGGGCGGAACAGCCGGAGTCGAGAATGTCGCGGATAGTCTGCTGTTGAGGGAGAATTAATCTGCCTTTGGGTGCGGCCTTGTCGATTGGGACGACGAGAATCACAATGTCTCCTGGTGTCAGTAAGTCGCTGACTAACTTTTTGTGGGAGTCCTTGCGTTTGGCGAGTGAGGCTATAAGTTCCTTGAGGGAGTTGACGTTTTCGCCTGTGAGTGCGCTGACGTAGAGGGAGTTGACGTTTTCAGCAGAGTTTGCGCTGACGAGGAGTGATGGTGAGTCCGGCCCGACTTCGTCGGACACCCCGCCCACCCGCCCCCTTAATAAATCCGCCTTGTTGTGAGCGATTACGTAGGGGAGACTCCGCGCCTCGAACACGGACAGCAAATCACGTTCTGCCTGCGTAAAATCCTGTCCTGCGTCGTGGACCAACACGGCCACATCACAATTCGCGAGGACGTTCAAGGCACGTTTCACGCGGAGTTCACCGAGAGGTCCCACGTCGTCGAGGCCGGGAGTGTCGATGATCACCACAGGCCCCACCGGTAACAGCTCCATAGCCTTGCGCACGGGGTCGGTGGTCGTTCCCTTAACATCAGAGACTACTGCCAAGTCCTGACCTGTTACGGCGTTTACG
>JAFPZI010000012.1 GCA_017417365.1 Synergistaceae bacterium | reverse complement strand
TTCTCGTGAGGGTGTTAGAGGATGAGTGCTTGAGGCAGAGCAGCGAGGGGAATTGTTGTGTGGACTCGGTGTTGGTCTGTCTGTTCAGGAGGTGTGAAGAATTTCCTGCATGGAAGGCTTCTCGTGAGGGTTTAGAGGATGAGTGCTTGAGGCAGAGCAGCGAGGGGAATTGTTGTGCTGAGTCGGTGTTGGGTTGTCTGTTCTGGAGGCGTGAAGTATTTCCTGCATGGAAGGCTTCTCGTGAGGGTTTAGAGTATGAGGGCATCCGGCAGAGCAGCGAGGGGAATTGTTGTGCTGAGTCGGTGTTGGGTTGTTTGTTCTGGAGGCGTGAAGTATTTCCTGCATGGAAGGCTTCTCGTGAGGGTGTTAGAGGATGAGTGCTTGAGGCAGAGCAGCGAGGGGAATTGTTGTGCTGAGTCGGTGTTGGGTTGTTTGTTCTGGAGGCGTGAAGTATTTCCTGCAAGGGAGCATTCCCGCAAGCGCAAATATCTTCCTGAGACGGTGATTCTTCCCGCTCTTCCCCAGAATCCCGGGATTGTCGATAACCGCTCTGGCAGGCCCGGACGTTATCGTGATGAGAATATTTCTGCCCAGCGAATAATCAGAGTTCAGCAGTGCCCTCACAAACCCTCCACGAAACTTTTGCGCCGACTCATAAGATAATCTGCCCGTCAGTCTCGGCAGAATCTCAGTGTATGCCCCCCAGATATTCACAGCCTCAACCTCTGCGCACAGCCCCTTATGCCTCAAAACAGCTCGCACACTCATACCCTCACCGAACATCAACGACCCGGCAAGCGTCAAGAACTTCCCCGAAAACACCCCCGCCCTCCTCAAGAACTCATCCCGCGAAAACTCCGCAAACTCACCGTGAAGTGCCGTTACCCTCCTGCGGAACGCGTCAATACCGTCCTCATGAAGAATCACACCCTCCGCAGGATAGTCATCACCTGCCTCACGAAATCCCCGACAGCCTCCCAATCTCATCACCCCCTTCTGAAATACTCTGCCCCAAAAAATTTGTCAGCATATTATAATTTATTGGCAAAATTTCCCGATTAATGAGGTGAACGACTATAAAAACTTTCCTGATCGTTGACGGCCACAGCATTGCTCACAGAGGCTTTCACGCTATGGCCGTACGTCTCACAGCTCCAGACGGCACACCAACTTCCATGATTGTTGGGTTCATGAACATGTTCCTCAAGGCCTTAGACGAAATCACTCCAGACTGCACAATAATAGTGTTCGACGCTTCAAGCAGGGAGTCAGGAAAAAGGGCGTTCCGTTATGACCTCCTCCCGGATTACAAGTCAAATAGGCAAATCCCCAGCGAAGATATTAGAATCCAGATGCCCATACTTCAGGAATTGTTGAGGCTCATGGGTTTTCCCGTGATAATCCGCGAGGGCGTTGAAGCTGATGATGTCGCTGCGTCTCTGGCAAATTTGGCAGTCAGTCAGGGAAATCAAGCTATCGTCCTGTCGTCGGATAAGGACTTGTTCCAGATTTTGGGCCCTCACACAAGAATGATGCGCCCGGTCAAGAACGGAGTCTCAGGTGCGGGAATCTATGACGTTAAGGCTTTCGTGAAGGAGTATGGCTTCAACCCGTCGTCAATGGCGGATTACCTCGCTCTGATAGGCGACAAGGCGGACAACATCAAGGGTGTTGAGGGCATCGGCGAGAAGGGGGCGAGGAAAATTCTTGCTGTTCACCCGACGATTGAGGAAATTTTCTCCGCACTCAGTGAGCTCCCCAAATCCACGCGCGCTAGGCTCGAATCGGCAGGTCAGGAAAATATTTTGTGGACTAGGGACAACTTGATTCGCCTCAAGAGCGATATTTACGACTCTGAGCCAGAGATTCTCAAGGAGGCCATGAACACAGAGCCGAATTACCCCGACGCTGAGGACTTGGCGGCTAGATTGGGACTCTCTCGTCTCCTAAAGCGCATGGGCAGCAGCAAGAAAGTTTTACCCCGACTCTTTGACGGCACTAACGGAAGTGTTCCCCTCAAGGCCTCAGTTCTGGTTGACGACTACAAAGCCGAACTCAAGGCTCACCCCGAACTTTTTGCAGAGGACTCCGGCGTGTGGGACTTCAGGACAGCTCACTACTTACTTCACCCCGACGAATCAGGCCAGAGGTTCAGCGAAATTCTCGACTTCTTGAGGAGCAGCAAGGACCCCCACAAGACTCTTGCGGAAATGGCCGGAAAACTTCAGGCGGAAATTGAGTCCCACGAGGGCCTAGAGTACGTCATGAACGCTATAGACCTCCCGCTAATCCCCGTCCTTAATCGCATGGAGGCTCACGGGGTCAGGCTCTCTCCGGCAGTGTTCGAGGCTTTGCAGAGCGAACTAGAGGAGGGCATTCTACAGATAGAGTCGCAGTTAATCACCGAAACAGGCGTAAGAATCAACGTCAACTCATCCCAGCAGGTATCGTGGCTGTTGTTCGAGCGTCTAGGCTTCACCCCCAAGACCAAGACTAAGGGCAAAACCGCATATTCCACAGAAAGTTCCGTGCTCGAATACTTGGCCGCACTCCCGAACTCCACAGTTCCTCGCTTGATTCTTGAACACCGAGAACTCTCGAAGATGCTCACAGGCTTTGTTATTCCCCTCCAGAAATTTGCGGACTCTGACGGAATAATTCACACGACTTTTGACCCCGCCATGACGGGAACAGGAAGACTCAGCAGTCATGACCCAAATTTGCAGAATATCCCCGCGTTTGGGCACTGGGCGGAGAAAATCAAGGCCGGATTAGTCCCTGTTGAGCCGGGTAACGTTTTTGTGTCTGCGGACTACTCACAGATTGAACTCAGGGTGTTAGCGTTCCTGTCTGGTGAAGGGAGATTGATTGAGGCATTCGAGAAGGGCAGGGACATTCACACGGAGACCGCTTCGTGGGTGTTCGGTGTTGTGCCTGAACTGGTTACGCCGGAGCTCAGACGTACGGCCAAGATGATTAACTTCGGGCTTCTCTACGGGATGAGCGAGTTCGGTCTGGCTGAGAGGCTCAACGTTCCACGAAAAGAGGCTAAGGACATAATGAGCAGGTATTTTGCGGCTCTTCCGGGACTTCAGGACTTCATGAATGAGCTTGTGGAGGGCGCAAAGTATAGGGGGTGCACTCGGACGCTCGCGGGGCGAATCCGGCCGGTTGACGAGATTCCAGCAAAGAGTCAGGCACTCGACCGGGCACTAATCAACTCACCGATTCAGGGCACAGCTGCGGACACTGCGAGAAGGGCAATGATCAACTTCGACAGGGCGGAGAAGGCCTCAGCAAAAATGTTCCTGCAAGTCCACGACTCTATTGTTTGTGAGTGCTCGGAACACGACGCGCCGGAAGTCTCTAGGCTTCTCGCGGAAATCATGACGGACTCAGGCGGGGAAATAGATTATCTGGAGGTCAGGACAAAGCAGGGAAAATCTTTACTAGATGTGTAAAATTGCTGAGTCTATGCTAAAATTTCAATTCGTAAAAATTACTGAATCATAACTTTTCCAGAGAGAGGGTTTTATGGAATCATGATGAATTTTCTGCGTAAACAAATGAAGTGGGTTATGGCAATCATAGTTGTAGCGTTCCTTCTGTCCACGTTCCTTATGTACGAGGGCAGGGGCACAAGGCGCACCCCGGGACGTAATCCTGACGGGTCAATGAGCGATTACGAGGTAGCACAGATCAACGGCCGCTCACTTATGCGCTCGGAACTTGAACGCAGGCTGAGGGACTATCTGAGTTCGTACAGCACAAGGAGTGCAGCATCTCTTGACATGTCGGCAATCTATCAGGCAGTTCTTGACCAGGCAATCATTGAGGCACAGCTCGCCAAAGAAGTTGAGGACAGGGGAATCAGGGTCTCCGATGCTGAAGCTGACAGGGCAATGAAGGATTACGCTGACAGGTATTTTCCGACGCGCGAGATGTTCTATCAGGCGTTGGCGGCCAGCGGAATGAAGGTAGAGGACTACAAGAGGGAGCTTGCCCGCCAGTTGGCAACCCAGACGGTAATTAATGCTGCAATCGGCGAAATAGTGATAAGTGAGGACAAAGCGTTAGAGTTCTACGAGACCATGAAGGGGCTGATTTACAGCAAGCCTGAAGGGTTCAATATTCACATGGCGGATTTCCGTACGAGCGGAGATGCAGAGTTCCTGCGCGGGAAGATTGCGGCCGGAGAGAAGTGGGCGGAAATAGTCTCTAGTGATGTCTTGGCCTCGCACGACGTGATTAACGTTACCCGTCAGCCTGTGTTCTTGCCGGAGTCGGCGTTCAGGACTGGGGCATTAAGTGTATTGGCCTCACTGGATGTGGGACAGGTCAGCCCGGTATTCAGCGTGTCGAGCAATGATTACGCTGTTGCGCTGAAGGCCGAACACATTGCAGCGTCGACCACGCCCTATGCTGAGGTGAGTGCGGATATTCGTGCACTGCTCAGGAATCAGGAGGAACGCGTGAGGTTGACTGCGTACCAGACGGAATTACGCGGCAAGGCTCAGGTAGTCATCAATGACCCGGAATTGTTCGCACGTCCTGCGGTATCACCCGACACACCTCCGGCAGTTGAGGAAGTTATCCCGGAGTTAGCTCCACAGGCAGTGAGCACTGACGCACCGGCGGTAACCGCACCCGTTAGCGCAGAGCCTGTAGCACCTGTAGAGGCTACTGCACCTACAGAGACTCCTGCACCTGTCGAGGCTACACCCGCACCCGTGAGTGAAGAGCCTGTAGCACCTGTAGAGACCCCCGCAGTCGTGAGTGAGGAACCCGTACCAGCAACAGTCGAGGCCACACCCGCACCCGTTAGCGCAGAACCCGCAGCACCCGCAGAGACTCCCGCAGTTGTGAGTGAGGAAGCTGCACCGGCAACCACAGAAGCCCCTGCACCTGTTGAGCCTGCACCCGCACCTGTAGAGACTCCCGCTCCCGCACCCGTGAGTGAGGACACAACCCCCGCAGAGTAACAAGAAGGGATTCATATATGGCACCAAACGCACCACAACGCACAGATATTCACAAGATACTAATCATCGGTTCAGGGCCAATAGTCATCGGTCAGGCCTGCGAGTTCGACTACTCAGGGACTCAGGCCTGCAAAGCTCTTCGTTCACTCGGCTATGAAGTCGTCTTGGTCAACTCCAACCCCGCCACAATCATGACTGACCCGGAAATGGCCGACATCACCTACATTGAGCCCCTCAACCCCGAAAGACTCGAAGCCATCATCGCCCGTGAACGTCCCGACGCTCTCTTACCCAACTTGGGAGGACAGTCGGGCATCAACCTTTGTGCGGAACTCAGCAAGGCAGGAATCTTGGCCAAGTACAACGTGCAAGTAATCGGCGTACAGGCTGACGCAATCGAGCGCGGTGAGGACCGTGTGGAGTTCAAGCGCACAATGCAGGCTCTGGGAATCGACATGGCCCGCTCGGAAGTCGCTTACTCCGTCGATGAGGCTTTGGCAATCGCGGAAAATCTCGGCTACCCCGTAGTTCTCAGGCCGGCCTACACTATGGGGGGTGCTGGAGGAGGCCTCGTCTACAACCGCGAAGAACTGCGCACCGTGTGTGAACGTGGACTTCAGGCCAGCATAGTTCATCAGGTTTTGGTGGAAGAGTCCGTTTTGGGCTGGGAAGAATTGGAGCTTGAGGTGGTCCGCGACAAGGATAACAACATGATAACCGTGTGCTTCATCGAGAACGTTGACCCTATGGGCGTTCACACGGGAGACTCATTCTGCGTTGCTCCAATGCTCACGATTAGTCCCGAACTTCAGGCAAGGCTTCAGGAGCAGGCCTACAAGATAGTTGAACACATAGGAGTAATCGGCGGGACCAACGTACAATTTGCGCATGACCCCAAGACCGGACGCGTTATTGTCATAGAGATTAACCCCCGGACTTCTCGGTCAAGTGCTCTAGCGTCGAAGGCTACGGGCTTCCCGATTGCGTTAGTCTCTGCAAAACTCGCGGCCGGGCTCTCACTGAGTGATATTGCTTGCGGAAAGTATGGCACCCTCGACAAGTACACCCCCGGCGGTGATTACGTCGTTGTGAAGTTTGCCCGCTGGGCTTTCGAGAAGTTCAAGGGCGTCGAGGACAAGTTAGGGACTCAGATGAGGGCAGTCGGTGAAGTCATGAGCATCGGTAAGAATTTCCGTGAGGCTGTCCAGAAGGCTATACGTTCGCTCGAGAAGGACAGATACGGCTTGGGCTTCGCTAAGAACTTCCACGACATGACTAAGGGTGAACTGCTCGAACTCTTGGAGGTTCCGACGAGTGAGAGATATTTTGTGATTTACGAGGCGTTGAGGAAGGGCGCAACTGTCGACGAGATTCACGCTCTGACCCACGTAAAACGCTATTTCCTCGAGGAGTTCAAGGCACTCGTTGAGGAGGAAGAACGAATACTGACCTTCAGGGGCAAGGCTCTTCCTGATGATGTGTTGGTTCAGGCCAAGAAGGACGGCTTCGCTGATAAGTACATTTCTCGGCTCTTGGGCGTGAGTGAGCAGAGCATTCGTGAACACAGGGAAGCGTTAGGCCTCGTGGAGTCTTGGGAGGGTGTCCACGTCAGCGGCACTCAGGACGGAGCTTACTACTACTCAAGCTACAACAGGCTTGACGGCAAAAACATAGTCTCCGGCAACCGCAAAGTTATGATTCTCGGCGGAGGCCCAAACAGAATCGGGCAGGGTATCGAGTTCGACTATTGTTGTGTCCACGCTGCGCAATCCCTCAAGAAGTTAGGCTTCGAGACAATCATAGTCAACTGCAACCCCGAGACAGTCAGCACGGATTACGACACCAGCGACAAACTATACTTCGAGCCTCTTACGCTTGAGGACGTTCTGAGCATTTACCGCGCAGAAAACCCCGTCGGAGTGATTGCGCAATTCGGAGGGCAGACCCCACTGAACTTGGCCAGCGAACTCGAGCGCAACGGCGTAAAGATTCTCGGGACATCCCCCGAAATTATTGACCTCGCAGAAGACCGCGGACGCTTCAAGGCCGTAATGGACTCCCTGAATATCCCAATGCCTGAGTCAGGAATGGCAGCGACTCTTGAGGAGGCTCACGAGGTAGCAAACCGCATAGGTTATCCCGTGATGGTGAGGCCGTCCTACGTTTTGGGCGGGCGGGGAATGGAAATAGTTTACGACGAGGCCAGCCTAGAGAGTTACGTCAAAGCGGCTGTGGGCGTAACTCCAGACCGGCCTATACTGATTGACCGCTTCCTGAATCATGCGCTGGAGTGTGAGGCTG
>JAFPZI010000072.1 GCA_017417365.1 Synergistaceae bacterium | reverse complement strand
TTTACCCCCCCCCCTGTACGAATTACTGAGGCCCGCTCATCGTTGAATGAACGGTACTTGCGGTGAAGGTAGAGATATTTCGCATTGCGTTCCAGCGTGCGGTACAGAGGCACATTCGACAGCAAGCGCGAAAACAGCTCCCCATAATCTCCCTCTGAGAGAAGGCGTTTTGCCTTGCGCAGTTTTCTGGTAAAAGCGTTCATTGATTCCTCCTAAAGATTTTCCCCCTCCCATTCACGAAATCAAGAGGGGGACTAATTTTTCTGCCTAGCGCACCATTTCCTCAAGGAACGGAGGCAGTATGAACGAGGCACGGTGAATCCCGCTCGTGTAGTAGCGTGTGGGCTTCACAGTCCTCACCGGCTCACTAGGGTCATCACCCATTGACGCAAGACCGTACGTCCACATCCCGGAAGGGTACGTCGGCACAACTCCCCAATACATTTTCACGGCAGGAAACACCTTCCGCATTTCACCTATCGCCTGAACCATCAGGTCAGTATCCGTGAACGGCGACTCGGTCAGTTCCGACAACATACCCTCAGGACCCATCACCCGCTTAACGTCAGAGTAGAAATCCGCCCTGAACAGCCCCGCAGCAAAGTCCACAGGGTCAGTGCTGTCGATAATCACAACGTCATAGCGTTCACTCGTCTCACGGATAAACTTCATCGCGTCCATGCACCTAACGTCAGCCCGCGAATCCCCAAAAGAGCAACCCGCAAACGGCAGATACTTCTTGGAGCACTCTATGACCCTTTCGTCAATGTCGATAAGTGTGCACTTCTTCACGCACTCATGCTTCAGGACCTCACGCATAATTGCCCCGTCCCCTCCGCCGATGATTAACACGTTTTCGGGGTTACGATGCGCACATAACGGAACATGAGCCATCATCTCGGAGTAAGTGAACTCGTCCTTCTCCGTGAGCTGATACGCCCCGTCGAGCATCAACACCCGCCCGTATTCGTGAGTGTCAGCTATCACCAAATCCTGATAGGGCGTGGTCTCCGAGTGCAGGACCCTCTTCACCCTCATCGAGAGCTTCAGATTGTCGGTGCTGTACTCACTCAGCCACAGCTCATTCTGTCTCTTGGGGCGCGTAACGTAATCACTCATGCTAAGGCTTCACCGAGATTCACACCGAGTTCACAGCACTGCTTGAGGTCCTCATCAGTCGGTGAGGCGTATACTTCGACAGCAGGACCGACAACTTCCAGCTTGCTCTTGGCCGCGTAATCTTGGAGGGCCGTTAATGCTCCCTTGCTCCACGAGTAGCTCCCGGCAACACCGACTAGCTTATTCTTGGGCATACGGTTGAGCAGCTTTGAGCATATTGCTTCCATTGAGGGGTAAAGCTGAGTGTTGTAGGTGCAGGAGAGCAGAGCAAACGCCCTGAACTTCCAGATGTCCCGCAGAATATATGAAGGGTCAGTGCGTGAGGCATCGTATAGGCGAATATCCTTCACTCCAGCCTCAGCGAGCCCGGTGCAGACAGCTTCAGCCATCCTTCTTGTGTTGCCGTACATTGAGCCATACACAACAACTGCGCCCTTCTCGCCCTCAAACTTGCTCCATTTGTCGTAGAGTGAGATGACTTTCTTCACGTCCTCGCGGAAAAGTGTACCGTGTGAGGGGAAAATCTTTGTGATTGGCAGTCCTCCGAGCTTCTTCAACGCTGCCTGAACTATGTTAGAGTACTTTGCCACAATGCAGGCGTAATAGCGTAACATCTCGTCCTCCCAGCGTGCGGGGTTCTTCTGGTCGTCGAAGATCCCTCCCTCGTGTGCTCCGAAACCCCCGAATGAATCATTCGAGAACAATACGCCCGTAGTTGTGTCGAAGGTTACCATGCTTTCCGGCCAGTGAAGCATAGGCACCGTTGCGAACCTTAAGACGTGCCCGCCCAAGTCCAACGTGTCGCCGTCCTTCATTGCGATAATGTTTTCCTCTATGCCGTGATAGCCCTTGAGCATCGGGACGGTCTTAGCGTTGCCGATGAACTTCAGGCCCGGCCATTTCGCACGAAGCTGTGAGATTAACCCCGCGTGGTCAGGCTCCATGTGATTCACGACTAGGTAATTCAGAGTCCGCCCGCCTAATGCCTCAGTGAGCTTGTTAATGTATTCGTCGAGGTAGGGGCCCTTGACCGTGTCAATTGCTGCAGCAGCCGTTGACCCGAGAACAAGATACGCGTTGTAGGCGACACCCTGAGGGAGAGGCCACAAGGATTCGAACAAGTCAGTCTCATAATCATTTACGCCGACCCACCAAGTATCTTTGTCAGCGAGGATAGCTTTGTACATGATTGATGATTCTCCCTTCTGAAAAATTATTGTGAGTTATTGTAATATAACCTTGCGCAAAAACCAAAGCCGCAACAAAAATTGCAGGGAGCCGGAACGAATCCGATTCCCTGCAACAACGTAGTCAAGCCGTAAATGTTTACGCTTCTTCCGCCTCGTCCGGGTCAACGTCAACGATAACCTTCATCGTGGTCTCCCTGTGGGTGTCAATGTACTCGTAGGCTTTAGGCCAGTCCTTGAACGCGAAATGTGCCGTACGAAGGGGCTTAAGCTGAATCTTGCCCTCCTGCACGAATCTAATCGCGTCAACGAAATCTTCATGTCTGTACATCATTGACGTATTGAGGTCGAGTTCTGAGTCGTTGAGCTTGGCCAAGTCAATATTTGCCTTCTTTCCGAAGACTGCCACGAGAATTATCGTGCTGCCTTTGCGGGCGTTCTGGATTGCCTGGTCCATAGTGATGTCGCTTCCCGCACACTCATAGGCAACGTCGTACTTGTCCGGCCCGAATGCGTCAAGAACTGCCTGCTTGTAGTCGTTCTTCATTGTGTTCACGACAACGTCAGCTCCGAGCTGCTTGGCGAGTTCCAGCCTTCCGTCAGAAATATCCGTAGCCATGACCTTAGCCGCACCGAGTGCCTTAAGCGACTGGATGAGAAGAATCCCGATCGGCCCGCACCCCAACACAACGGCAGTGCAGCCCTTAACGTCGGGGTATCTCTTGGCCGCGTGGACAGTAACCGCAAGAGGCTCAATCATTGCGCCGTCAGAGTAGCTCAACTCATCGGGGAGTGCCGTAACGTTGCGCTCTTCGGCCACGAAGTAATCACTGCCCGTCCCTGTGGTCTGGAAGCCGTAGACCTTCAGGCTCTCACAAAGGTTGTACTTGCCGTGTAAGCATGGGTGGCACTTTCCGCAGACTACCTGAGGTTCAAGGACGACCCTATCGCCGGGCTTGAACTTCTTGGCGTACTCTCCGCACTTCACGACCTGTGCAGATACTTCATGGCCCTGTGTTATCGGGTAGGACGTGTAGGGGTGGGTCCCGTGATAGACGTGAATATCACTCCCGCAAATGCCTATCTTCTTTATCTTCACGAGCACCTGATCCGGGCCGGGCTCTGGTACTGGGATTTCACGGTAGATTATGTGCTTTGGTTCCTGCATGACTTCCTGAGTCATCATTTCACTCATAGTTTTACCTCCTTATTGTTCGCTGTCCAACCGTTCATACTCCTCACGGCAGACAGAGTCATAATCGATTAATTCATCACGAAATGCCTCACACCATAACTTCATAGCGTCCTGAACTCCGGCAACTCTGGCTATTCCTCTGGACATCTGCCAAATGTCGGAACATGCCCGAAGGACTTTCTCGTCGTCGCTGGCCTGCCGAAACCCCATAAAGCGGCTCGCGTAATTCCCGCTCCTGCACGTGGACAGGTAACGCCGTGCCGTGTTCCTGTACTCGTGGTACAAGAATGCTGTGTGTTCAGTGTCATCGGTCCTGAGTTCCTGAACTATCTTTGCGACCTCCCGATCCCTGAACCGCTTTAGGAATCCTCCCTTGCTGTAGAGCTGCTGAAGACATATGCACCTCCACAACCACCAATCGACGTTCTTGCGTCCCCTGTTCTCGTGGTCCGAATACCTGTCGTGGTAGAGTTCCCTCAAGAAGCCCGACTCCTCAGACTCCGGCAGAGACTCCAGAATCCCAAGACGCTTCTTTGGATCAATCTCCGAGTAGTACGGCGTGAAGCTCTCGTGAAGTTCGTACATTGCTTGTTTCACCTAATTGCTGCCGGATTTCCGAGAATTGTCCCGGCCGCCCATGAAGGACAGTACAGCAGCAATAACGTACCCTGCT
>JAFPZI010000011.1 GCA_017417365.1 Synergistaceae bacterium | reverse complement strand
TGGACGATATTTTCACGTCCGCCGATGTGGGAAACAATTTCTTCCGCACACTTCCTGTAATCCAGTGCCATAATATGACCTCCTGTGAATTAGATTAACTTTAGTTCCGCAAACGCCTTCGCGAGCCCATCATCACTGACTGACGGACAAACCATGTCAGAAAGTTTCTGGAGGGTCTCCGAACCGTTTGCCATACAGACGCTGTAGCCTACTGTCTGTATCATTTCCAGATCGTTCATGCTGTCGCCGAAGCCTATAGTGTCGTCGACAGGTGCGGCGAACCTCTTGCAGATGATCTCAACGCCGAGCCCCTTGTTGAACTCCTTGTTGATGATTTCGCCGTTGATGCATTTGGAGTCAGAGCTGCCTACTTTGACTTCCTGCATGACGAAATTGTACTTGTCTCCCAAAGCTGCTTTAGCCTCGTCGAGCTGGGACATGTCTTGGCACATTATTACGACTTTGTAGACTGGGGAGCCGTCGTATTGGCTCATTGGCTTAATGCCGAGATTGCCTGCCAGAGCTTTGCGCCAACGTTCAAGCTCACTGTTGCCCTCGCCTTGACCCTGCAGGAAGTCGCCGAGATTCTCATCACCCCAAGAGCCTTTTTCTGCCTCGATTGTGCAGAAGACTCCGTGATTGTGTAGGGTAGTCAGGGCAGTATCACGCTCTGAGCTGGTCATTGGGTGGTCATAGAGGATTTCGTCATACTTTTCGCCGACAGCCACATAGCCTCCTGCGCACGAGATGAACCCGTCGAACTGGTAGCGGAGGAGCGGGCGGAGCATGTCGGGGTTGCGGCCTGTGCAGAGGAAGACTTTGTGTCCGTTAGCGCGGGCTTTGTTGATAGCGTCGACTGCGCTCTGTGGGGGAGTGTTCTCGCCTGGTTTGGTCAGAGTGCCGTCAATGTCGAGAAATATTAGCTTCAAGTGTTTGTGCCTCCTTGTGCGAATAATTTATGTGCTTGAGTGCTCGGCGGGGTTTGGTTCCTGCCTGAGCAGAGCAATATCTCTGGGTGTAAGTTGTGTTGCTTCGGCTATCTGTTCGTCTGGGTCTTTTTCCCCATATGATAAACATCATCTATTACGTTGTACAGCTCTAACATACGCTCAAGTTTGCTCTTATGCCTCATAGTGTTTTGCGTAACGCTGCTATGTCGTCGAGCGTCAGTTGTGTAGCTGAGGCTATCTGTTCATCCGTCAGAGTACCGAAGTTGAGCAGAGCACTAGCTGTTTCCCTGTGCCCTTGAGCTACTCCCTTATCGTACCCATCATCGAACGCATTGAACGCCTCGTACATGCGCTCTATTATTCCTTTATACCTCATAGGATTACCTCCTTCATGAAAAACCGTCTGGGTCTCCATCCAAGCCTTTTCCCGATACTCTTCGGTACTGAGATGAATCGCCCGCTCCACAAAAATCATGAACACCCTCCGCCGACGAATATCCAGACCCTTCTTGGCCACAAGCCTCATCAATTCCTTCATGTACGCAAACTTCTCAGGGTTGGACCTCCTGTACTGCGTCCCCTTCTTCAGAGCGTAAATGAACAACGACGGAAGGCTGTTGCGCGTCAATAACTCCTCATCACTCATCTCATAGACCTTCACAACGTTATACTTGTACTCTATCTTTGTCCCGAACAGCTCCGCACTATACTTCCCCGGTTCGCCCTCCTTCTTGGGACGCTTCGCCGTCAGTATCGCCATCGCCGCAGGGTGCCTCTTGTGGTGAATGAACAGAAGGCAGTGATACCTGAACATCCGAACCGAAATACTCTCTCCGCCACGCCCCTGAATCTCTATGTGAAGCAGCACCCATTCTTCCCGCCCGTCCTTCAGGTATATCTTCAGGAGGTTGTCAACATACCTCTTGGGTGTCTTGGCCTCGCCTGACTCCAGAATAGCTATAACATCATGAAGTTCTTTATCGAGCTGTTCAGCTGGGCGCGTGAGGTCCGCAGCCCTGTACAAGTCCGGCATGAAGTCTTCCAGAATATCCTGCCAGAACTCGCGGGTAAAATCCTTCCATAAGCCGTCATAATCATACGGGTCAAGGTCTATTGTTATGGTGAGACTCTCATCAGCCATAGCGGTAAAGAAAACTCCTTCTGCAAATTATTAATCTCTGAGGTGAAAACTTATCGTGAATGGAAAAATTATAATCGTAAACTTTTCTTGAGGCAATAACGAAACATAACTCATAGACTAAAATCTGTTATACTCTTCACAAAAAAGGTGCTGGTGAAAATTGACCGACAAACACAATTTCCCTTACAGTGTACTAATGCCCGTCTATCACGGCGATAACCCCGACTACCTCACTGTTGCGGTTGACAGCATGTTAGCCCAGACCCTCAAGCCCGAAGAAGTCTTCATAGCTGTTTACGGACCAATAGGTGATGAACTTTCGGGGGTAATCGAGGGTTACCGCAGGAAGTACGGAGGACTCTTCACGGTGAAGTATTACCCAGAGAGCCGGGGTATCGCCCTCACTCTGAAGGACTCGCTGCCGTTGTGCCGTAATGAGTTCATAGCGCGAACGGACGCGGACGACTATTCTGCCCCAGAGAGAGTCGAGAAGCAGGCCGAAGTCTTCGAGAAGAACCCATCGTTCAGCATCGTTGGGTGCAACGTCGATGAGTTCACTGACGACATAACTAAGCCTGTATCACACGTGGTGCTGCCGGAGACCACAGAAGAAATCTTCAAGTTTGCCCGCAGAAGGACTCCCATGAGGCACCCTGCCATGCTCTACAAGAAGTCAGAGGTCATGACACAACTATCATAACGT
>JAFPZI010000071.1 GCA_017417365.1 Synergistaceae bacterium | reverse complement strand
TATGCCCCTTAGACGATTATGACAGGCTCTCAGAACTCATGCACAACTTCATCACTCACCCGGAACTCCTACACACTATGGGCGAAAAGGGCCGAGAAAGAGCCGTTGCACACTTCTCACTCGAACACAACACCGACGAAATATATTCGCTCTATCAGGAAATTTTGAGCCGCAGATAAAAATTCACCCTCCCCTAAGATTTCAGGAGAGGGCTTCTGTTATCTCAGTCCTACAGGTTGGACGTGAACCACTCGCGGAGTTCTTCGGGAGTCTGGAACCCAACGTGCCTGGCAGCTACCTTGCCGTTCTTGAACAGCAGGATATTCGGGATGCTCATAACGCGCAGCTTCTTGGCCACACCGGGATTCTCCTCAGCGTCTGCCTTGAAGAAAGCCACCTTGCCGTCATACTCTTCCGAGAGTGCCTCGACTACTGGAGCAATCATCTTGCACGGCCCGCACCAAGTCGCCCAAATGTCGAGCAATGCAACGGGAGCCGCCTCAACCGCAGAAATATCTTCGTTGACGATAGCTGTTACTGCCATAGTTACGCCTCCTACAGAAGGGACACCGCGCAGTCCTCTACGGCCTTCATGTCGGCTGTGGGCTCAAAGCGCGCTACGACATTCCCCGAACGGTCAACGACGAACTTCGTGAAGTTCCACTTGATGTCGGGCTTCTTGGCGTAATCGGGGTCAGCTTTGCCGAGCATTTCCTCAAGGACGGGAGTGAGTTTGTTGCTCGCGTCGAAACCGGCAAAACCCTTCTGGCTCTTCAGGAAAGTATAGAGGGGGAGCTCGTGCGGTCCGTTCACGTCGGACTTCTTGAACTGCACAAACTGCGTGTCATAGTTGAGGGTGCAGAACTCGTGGATCTCGTCGTCATTGCCGGGTGCCTGCCCTCCGAACTGGTTGCAGGGGATGTCGATAATCTCGAGGCCCTTGTCGTGATACTTCTCGTACATTTCCTCAAGGGGTGCGTACTGAGGAGTAAAGCCGCAGCCGGTCGCAGTGTTGACGATGATAAGGACTTTGCCCTTGCATGCGGAGAGCTTGACTTCTTCGCCCTTCGTTGTGAACACAGAGTAATCATAAACTGTACTCATTGAGTGAACCTCCATAATTAGAATCGGGATAATTTATGTATTAATTATATACTATGTCTTAATTATGTACTACATGTCAGCATGTTCCAGAGCGTAATACACCGCACCCTGCACGCTCTTGTGAGGCTCATCCTCAGCGAAGATTACCCGTAAGTTTTCCGCAGGGTAAGGCCGTCGTACGTGTTCAAGAATCTTTGCGTGGAGGTCCTCCTTCGGGAAGTCCGCCATGTTCAGGACACCGCCCCCAAGAATCACGTACTCAGGGTCAAGAATATTCACCTCAACCGCCACGCTCACGGCCATACGCTCAACGAACACACCGAGTTCTTCACGGTGCTTCACGAACGCTTCAGCTACCTCATCAGGTCCGTAACGCCCCGCAAGATATTTTCCTCCGGCCAAGTTCTCAATGCACCCAGTGAGTCCGCACCCGCACACAACCTCGCTGCCCTCGACGGGAATATGTCCGAGTTCACCGGCAGTTCCGTTGCGTCCCGTGAGGTGTTGGCCGTCAATCATTATTGCATTGCCGATGCCGGTCCCGAAATATACCCCGATTATCACGCCCTCATGAGGTATCTCGTACTTCTCGAGGTCATAGCACAGGGTCATAACTACATCACGTTCTGCGTAGACCCTCGCGTTCAGCCGGCGCGACAAGTAATCGACAACCGGCAAATTCTCCATGAAGCTCAGGTTTGGGGCCTGAAGAATCTTTGTGCGTTCACGGTTCAGGGTCGCAGGAAAACCTATAGACACAGCGTCAAGCCCCTCACCCTCAGCGTAACTCTCGATGAAGCCCGCAATATCCTCTAGGACGTTCCCGGAGTGAAGCACCTGCTTAACCGGGAGCTTGCGGAATTTCCTAATGACTTCATCATCAGCAAGCCCTATCCTAAAGTTTGTCCCGCCTATGTCGATTCCGATTACCCTACTCATCACCGGGGAACCTTATGCCCGCACCAAGACGAGCAGCCTCAATCACTCTCACGGTCTCCAGACTAACCTCAAGCATAGCCCTCACAGAATCATAATCATCATTGAGCATTAACCCCGTAAGGCTCTGAACCTCGTAGTACCACCTGTCAGGCTCAGGCTGTAGGTTAATCTCCTCCTTACACTGACGAGTTACCACACGAAGGCTCTTCACCCCGTTCGGCTCATCCACATAGATATAGCCCTTCTCGCCCTCAATCATGAAGTGATTAACTCCCCACGTGTCCTTAGCTCCTGAATTGGCCGACACGAAACCGTCATACTTCATCACGAACACCCCAGAAGTGTCCGCGAGGCCGGGATAAATATTTGCGTAGTATTTGGCCTCCTGTGGTGCTCCGAACAACGCAACGTTAAGCAGGACGTTGTAGAAGTTAATATCCATCAGGCACCCTCCAGCGTATTCGGGGTTGAAGATATTCGGCTTCTCCCCTCGCAGGACGGCATCATACCGGCTCGAGTACTGGCTGTAGTTCGACATTACCAGCCTGACGCGCCCAATCTCCGGGAGCTTTTCCCTGAGTGCCCGGAAATTCGGCAGAAACATTGTCGGTGCTGCCTCAACCAGAAACAGCCCCCTATCCTGCGCGAGGTCCCGGAGTTCCTGAGCGTGTGCCAGTCGGGTAACTAACGGCTTCTCGCAGATCACGTTCTTACCTGCAAGCAATGCCTTCTTCGCTTGAGGGTAATGCAGGAGGTTCGGTGTAGCTATGTAGATTGTGTTGATGCCCTCGTCGGCTAAAAACGCGTCAAGGTCTGTGTAAGTCCTCGAGGCCCCGTAAGTCTTGGCCAAGTCTCCGGCCTTCTCCTGTGAACGCGAATACACAGCCTCAAGCGTTATCCCCTCAGTGCGCCTCACACCGTCAAGCACAGAGTGAACTATCACCCCTGAACCTATAGTCCCTAACCTCACCGCCTCCATGACTTCGCGACCTCCGTAGCTGCCTCCAAAATCTCGAGGACCTTCACGACTTCCTCATCACGAACGCACTTAGCCCCGCCGTTCTCGATTGCGTCAATCAGGCTCTCATAGATACGCTCATAGTGCGCACAACCAACGGGTACACGTTCCGTAACCTTCTGGCCGTCCTTCATGTAGACGAGTGTCCCCCAACGGTCTTCGGGAGCTGGTGAGGTGCTGATTACGTGGCGGCCTACGACCTTTTTCTTGCCGGAGTTGTGGATCATCGGCGGGAGGGTGAAGCTGCCGTTAGTGCCGTGAAGGGTGAAGCGAGGGTAATCAATCAGTACGCACATGCTCGTGTTCACGCTGGCCTTAGCGTTGCCGTAGAATAGTTCAATATCGTAATAATCATCACCGGCTCCGGGATGGTGAATGCTACGAACGTCATAGCGGACATTGTCAGGCATTCCCAAGAGGCTGATTATCTGGTCCGTAGTGTGAACCCCGAGATTGTAGAGCGTCCCTAAGTGGTCATACCAGCCGTTGGTCTTGAAGTAGTCGTAATGGCTCTCAAGCCTCACGAGCTGTCCTATCTTCCCGGAGGCTAATACTTCCTTGAGCGCGAGAAAATCAGCGTCAAACCTCCTGTTCTGGTTGGGCATGCAGATTAGTCCCTTGCTCTTGGCGAGTGCGAAAACTCTGCGTGCCTCTTCTGCTGTGGGGGCAAAAGGCTTCTCAATGAGGGCATGTTTTCCGGCGTTGAGGATCTGTTCTGCGTAGGGCACGTGGAACTTGTCGGGTGCATTAACAACTACAAGATTGACCTCACTATCATCAAGTACTGTGTTGAAGTCCGTCGTGAAAGTTATCTCGGGGTAGAACGGCTCATACTCCGCGAACTGGGCTATATCCTCCTCGCGCCTGAAAACGTACTTCACCCTAATATCCTTCCGGCCCTCAACGTAAGGAATGTGATACTCCCTCACGCTTACTCCGAATCCTACATAAGCAACTGTAATCAATTTATTCACCGAACCTTTCGTGTATTTGTGCGAGTGTCGGCATTGAGTTTTGCGCACCAATCCCGCAGACCGTAACAGCACTGCACTTGGTCGCGAACTTAGCTGCCGTGAAAATGTCCATTCCGTTAATCAGAGCATAGCCCAAGCCCCCAATATACGAGTCCCCTGCTCCTGTGGTCTCGACAGCGTCAACCTTGTAGGGCCTCACGATTTCGCTTTTCCCCGCAGAACATATCACCGAACCGTGTGAACCCATAGTGATTACCCAAGTGTTACCCATTGAGCCGGAGACCTTCAGGCCCTCACGCTGTGCGTCCTCAACGCTGGAGATGTTCACTCCGAGATAGTCAGACGCTTCACCCTCATTGACGATAACGACATCAGCGAGGGGCAAAACTTCCTTCTTGTCGGGGAAGGCTGGAGCGGCATTGTAGAGCACCCTCAACCCGTGCTTCTTGGCCAAGTTTGCGGCGTGAATGTTGACCTCGTGGGGAATCTCGTTCTGGAGGATTAGTATTTTCGCCTGAGAGAACAAATCTTCCGAAGCGTCAATGTCCTCTGTCGTCAGGTCATAATTCGCTCCCCTGTTGATTGTCGCGAAGACCCGGCCGTCCTCGAGAGCGTGAATGCACCCCATGCCGGTGGACTCCCAAGAACGTTTTACGCGTGAGACATCGAGTCCGTAACCTTTTGCCTCATCCCGCAGAAAATCCCCCATGTTGTCCGCACCAACCGCACCAATCATGTACGTAGGCACCCCGAGTTTCGCGGCCTGCACTGCCTGATTCGCTCCCTTGCCCCCTGCTGCCGAAGACGCTGACTCACACGTCATGGTCTCACCTTCTCGGGGCATTCTCTTAACCTTTAGGATAATGTCGTAGTTCAGACTTCCTGCTACTAGTATCATTGCTATCACTCTCCATAAAATAGCCCCCCTCGCTCTCAAGGGGGGTAATGTGTCAATGCGTTACGCTTACTTCTGCACTAACGGCGAATCTTCCAGTATGTCCTCTTTGTCTGCGTCTTCACGGTTATTGAAGTCTCCTGCCTCAGAGAAGTAATCCATCGGCGGACGGTCCACAGTCAGGGCTGCCTTGAACGTTTGCGCTCCGTCAAAGTGTTCGGGCTTCACGGCTTCGGGTTCAGCAAGTTCAGCGTTGAGTACCTCTTCATCAACTCCCAGCTTCGCAAGACGGCCGAGCAGTGATTCATTTCCTGCACCCATGCCCACACTAGGCACGAGCAGAAGCACCAACACCAACGCTAGAACCTTCCTCATTACTTCGCGGCCCTCCTCTTGGCCAAGAAGTTCGCTATGTCCTGCTGGATGAACTCGAAATAGGACGCTACTATGATGATTATTCCAGTAACCACATACTGCCAGAACGAGTCAACGTTAATGACCACCATTCCCACACGCAGAACCGCAAGCATCAACGCTCCGACGAACGTACCAAACGCCGTCCCTCGTCCTCCAGCCATTCGGGTGCCTCCTATGGCCGCCGCAGCAATTGCGTTGGTCTCATACCCGAGTCCCGCCGTCGACTCTGCACTGCCCAATGACGCTAGCATGATTAACCCCGCAGCCGCAGAGCACATCCCGCACACTATGTAGGCTATGTACTTGACCTTAACGACGTTGACTCCCGACAATTTCGCAGCTTCCTCGTTGTCCCCCACTGCGTACAGGTAATCGCCGGTGCGAGTCCGTGAGAGCAGAATGTGAATCAGGATAAAGATTATTATCATCACGAGAATATACCAGCGGACATTACCGAACATCCTGCCGTTGAAGATGTTCCTGTAGACCGAAGGCACCCCAGTAACAGGAAGGCCGCCGGTGATTACGTAAGCAATACCCCTATACAGCGACATAGTGCCCAGTGTGGCTATGAACGGCTGGAGTTTCAGGCCGGTAACTAGGAAGCCGTTGAACGCACCCAGAACCGCACCCACAGCAAGTCCCGCAACGATTGCCGCCCAAGGGTTGATTCCCTTCACAGCCATAGAGGCCGTTACGATTCCAGTTATCGCGAACGTGCAGCCTATCGAGAGGTCAATTCCGCCAGTGATAATAGCAAACATTATCCCCGCCGCTAATACTCCGTTCAACACCATCTGCTGTAGTATCGTGATGATGTTGCTGACCCTCATAAAGTTTGGGTTCATTACCGTGAAGATTAATCCCATGCCGAACGTCGCAAGCAAGACGACCAGCTCACGTTTATACTTGTTCACAAAATTCTTCATTATTCGCTGCCTCCAATAGCATAATCAAGCATCTGATCGCTTGTTCCGAACTCGCTGCGGTTTAGTACCTTGTTGACTCTGCCCTCACCCATGACCACAATACGATCACTGAGGCCCATAACTTCCGGCAGTTCCGAAGAAATGACGATAATACTCTTCCCATTCTGAATCATTTCCTCCATGAGTCTATAAATCTCGGCCTTAGCTCCCACGTCGACACCCTTCGTAGGCTCGTCGAAGATAATAATATCTACCTTAGTGCTCATCCAGCGCGCAAGTATGACCTTCTGCTGGTTGCCTCCAGACATGTTAAGCGTCAAGTAGTCGGGGTTGTTCGGGTGAATCTCTAACTCCTTGAAGAAGTGTTCAGCGTTTGCCCTCTTCTTGCCGTCGTCGAGAAAATATAACATGTTCAAATAATCCTCAAGGCTGGAGATAGAGATATTCTGAGTGTTGCTCATGAGCTTTAGGAAGCCCTGAGTCTTTCTGTCCTCGGGGATTAGTCCTATACCTGCCTTGAGGGCCTTAGACGTGTTCCAAGAGCTGGTGTTGACTCTCTTGCCCTTGAGCCAGACTTTTCCGCCGGTAATCATGTCCGCTCCGAAAACCGCGCGCATTGTCTCCGTCCTGCCTGCACCAACAAGCCCGAAGAACCCGAGAATTTCCCCCTTGTGGAGCTCAAAGCTAACGTCCTTGAACCCAGTCGGACCGGTGAGACCCTCAGCCTTCAGCACAACTTCATCACCGGCCATACACGGTACGTTCCTCGAGGCAACCGCACTCACCGCCCGCCCGACCATCGCGTGAATCAGTTCGTCCCTGCTCGTCGTGGCAACGTCAAGAGTGGTGATATACTCGCCGTCCCTCATTATCACGGCCTGGTCGCAAATCCTGAAGATCTCCTCCAGACGGTGAGACACGTACAGAATTGTTACTCCCTGAGCCTTAAGCTCCTTGATTACGTCAAAGAGTGCCTCAGTCTCACGGATTGACAGCGAGGCCGTAGGTTCGTCCAGAGAAATTATGTTGGAGTGGTGGTAGAGTGCCCGGGCTATGGCCATCATCTGCATTTGTCCAGAAGTGAGCTTGTCGGCTAATTCCTCTGATGTGAAGTTGCAGTGAAGGGACTTAAGGATAGCGTTCACGTCCCGATGCATCTTCGCATAGTCGATGAAGAAGCCTTTGGTGGGTTCGTGGCCTAGCGTAACGTTCTGGCCGACGGTCAAATCCCGCACAATCAATGTCTCCTGATGAACTTTGGAGATTTTGCCCTCAACTATAGCTTCATTGGGATTGTGGAACCTGACTTTCTGGCCGTGAAGCCTGACTTCTCCCTCATATTCCGGGTAGACTCCGTGAAGAATATTGAGGATTGTGGACTTGCCCGCACCGTTTTCGCCGAGCAGTGCCGTAACCTTCCCTTCTTCAACCGAGAATGATATATCCTTCAGAACGTGAGCACCGGGAAAATGTTTATTGATATTGATAAATTCTACTGCTTTCGACATTTTCTCTCCTCATTAACAAAAACGGGATGCGATTTGCTTCATCACACCCCGTTCACATTCCTTGATTACTTCGTGTAGACCGTATCGACCCAGTTAATTATCTTGGCCGCAGGTTCGTTGACGTTGTCCTTGTCGATTAACGCCTGAGGTGTGGCGACCACGTGAGGCACTGCCTGACCAGCGAGCACCCTCAATGTGCACTCCACAGCAACTTGGGACATGTAGTAGGGGAACGAGTCCACAGTAGCGTCCAGTTTGCCCTCACGGATTGACGTATAAGCCTCGCCTATCCCATCAACGCCCACAACGAGAATATCAGCGTCAGCCTCGTCGACCGCCTCAACGACACCCAGAGCCATATCATCATTGTTGCAGAAGATAGCCTTCATGTCGGGGAAGCGCATAATCCACGTGGAAGCCAATTCCTTCGCGCGCTGTCTGTCCCAGTCTGCGTTCTGCTTGGCCACTATCTCAAGGCCGGACTTGTGGTCGCGAATCCAGTCCTCAAACCCCGCTGTCCTCTCACGTGCCGCAAAAGCCTTAGCCATTCCGATTACGATTCCTACCTGCCCTTTGTCGCCGAGCTTCTTGGAGATCCATTCTGCCGCAAGCTGCCCGTTCATGTAGGCATTGGGCCCGACGTAGTAATCACAGTTGGCTATGAGGCCGTCATTGACGTTGATTACGGGAATCTTCGCGGTCTTTGCGTTGTCGACTGCCGCAGCGAGGTTGGAGTCAGAAATCGGGCTGGCCATTACCGCAGCTACTCCCTGATTCACGGCGTTATCCATCATGGTCTGCTGTCCGATCTCGTCGCCTTCGTCGGTCGTTGCGTCAACGCGGATAGCCACGCCGGAGTTCTTAGCAGCGAGCTCGTAACCTTCCTTGAGGCTCCTCCAGAACTCGTTGGAGATTGACTTCATGATTGCCGAGAGATTCAGCCCGGCCTTCACGGGAACTTCCGCACCGAGTGCCGCGCGTACCTGCTCGATTGTCTGCGCGCTGGGGTCTGAGTCGGGGTTGAACTCGTCAGCAAATGCCGTGAATGTTAGTGCAAATACTGCTAACACTGCAAGAATTAACGCTATAGTACTTCTCTTCATGATTTGTGCCTCCTGAATAAATTTATGCCTACTTGAGCATCTCAAGAGTAAGCCTGCTTACCTGCACTCCATCTTTGGAGCGGATTACCTCGCCGATTCTGTCCATGCCGATTTTGTCGACGAGAGCATTTATCTTCTCGAACGCGTCAATGTTCGCCTGTGTCTCCTGAAATGGGTCCTCACGGATCGGGAAAGTGTCAAAGAATACCACGCCCTGATAGTCATAGAGCCTCAGATAGTATATGAACTCCATAGCCAATACCGGACTGACTGACCCGAAAATCATCCCGCTGTCCTGCCAGCCGTAACCCTCGTTCATGTGGAGGCCGAAGAGCTTGTGTTTCCTCGCAGCTAGGGCTATTCCGTAAGAAGGGTTGTCGTGCTTCATGAGCATGTGGCAGAAGTCGAGAGTGCACCCGACGTTAGGGCGGTCAATCTCGCTCAGTAGGTACATTACCATTCCAGTACTGTCAATCATTGCGAAATTGCGCTCCTCGTAGGGCTTGTACTCGATGGAAATCTTGATCTCCTTCCTGCCCTCACTGCCTGCTGCGTAGTCCGCAACTTCCCTGACACCGTCGACAATCTGATAGAACGCCCGCTCGTAATTCATCTGGAACGGGTAGTCAAAGCCGTCGTTCTCGAGCCAGAGAGTTACCACAGAGCCGTCAAGTTTCCGGCAGATGTCCACAGCTTCACGGCACATAGTGATAACTTTTTCGCGGGTCTGGGGGTTCTCGTTGGTGAAGTTGCCGGGCTTGAAGTCTGCACCCCTCCAGCGGACAGCAAGACCATTCACGCCTAAGTGGCCTTTGCGGCGGATTATCTCGTCGATGTCGTAGCCGGCTAGTTGAAAGTGTTCGGGGTAATTGAACTCAAGGTGAGTAATGCCCTTCATGTTTCTGTAGGAGTCTATTGCGTCATAGACTGTGGCATTCTTGAACACGAAGGAGTTGAAGCGTCCTGCATAATGGAATGACATGTAAGAATGTTCAGCTCGCTTTGTCGTAAACTTTATTGGAATGGGTATATATTACACTATTGACAGAAATTTTTGCAAGATAGAAATTCCTAATGATAAGCCGGAAATCTCACAGAGAGTCTATAATAGTACAAACACTTCAAGAGAGGCAGTGAAAAGATTGCACACAAAGATTTTGCAGTCGGTCGAAAATTTGCGCGGCTCAATGGTCGATACCCTCACTCAGTTATGCCGGATCCCCGCGATTTCCCCCCACAACGGAGGCACAGGAGAAGAGGCCAAGATTCAGAAGCTCAAGTCCATAATCGAGTCGATGAACCTCAAGGGAGCGGCTCTAAAAATAGAACATGTTCTAGACTCCGATTCTCCTACAGGTAACCGGCCGTCGTTATTCCTTGAGTACCCGGGCAAAAGTTCTCGGAGATTGTGTATCCTCACACACATTGACGTTGTCCCCGAGGGTGAACGCTCCCTGTGGACTATTGACCCGTTTGACCCTGTCGTGAAGGGTACGAGGCTCTACGGACGGGGAGTCAGCGATAACGGTACGTGCCTCGTGTCCTCACTCTACGCGTTGAAGGCCCTCGATGATGCCGGAATTGTCCCGGAGTATTCGGTGCTGCTGGCGTTCGTAGCAGATGAGGAGATGGGGAGCCATTACGGAGCTGAACCGATGGTGGAACGAAATATCTTCAGGCCAGATGATTTGGTTGTGGTGCCGGACTCAGGGAATGACGCCGGGGACTTCATAGAGATTGCGGAAAAAGCCGTGTGGAGACTGACTTTCACCGTTACGGGAAAACAGGTACACGCTGCCCTGCCTCACACTGGTATCAACGCCTGCCGTGTTGCCAACATGCTGGCCTATGAGGTAGATGAAGCACTTCACAAGGCATTTCCTGAGGAGGACGCTGCGTTTGAGCCGCCGTTCTCTACGTTTGAGCCGACAAGGAGGGCCGCTAACGTTCCTGCGGTGAACATCGTCCCGGGGCGTGAGAGGTTCGAGTTTGACTGCCGGGTTCTGCCGGGCGTGTCTCTTGATGAGGCGTTCGGGATAGTCGAGAGGATTCGTGCGGACGTTGAGCGCAGGACCGGGGCCAAGATTGAGCTTGAGGTGGACAGGTCGGACTCCGCGCCGGTAACGAGTCCTGACGCTGAAGTCTGCGGGCTGCTCAAGAGGAGCGTGCGTGAGGTTCTCGGGGTTGAGGCCAAGACGGGAGGAGTCGGCGGGGGTACGGTAGCGGTGTTCTTCCGGCAGAAGGGGATTCCCGCTGTAGTTTGGAGTCAGGAGTGCGAGGGAGTTGCTCACCAGCCGGACGAGTTCACGGAGATAGAGTACATTGTGAACAACGCAAAAGTTTTCTCGCTCATGATGATTAACGCGTAATTACGAGGTTGACAAAGATGACTGAAAGTGTTACGCTTTTGACCAGACTAGACTAATTATTCTGCTCTCGTGTCAGTGATTGTTCCAGTCTACAATGTGGAAGAGTATCTTGCCCGCTGCCTGGACAGCATATTAGCCCAGACGTACAAGAACCTTGAGGTAATCGTAATTAATGGCGGTTCTACGGATTCGAGCGGGAGAATATGTGATGATTATGCACAGAAGGACTCCCGCGTCAGAGTAATCCATCAAGAGAATCAAGGGCTTGCAGAAGTCAGGAATATCGGTGTCCGTGAGTGCAGAGGGGAATGGATTCAGTTTGTGGATTCTGATGACTGGATTGACCCGGAAACTATAGAGACATGCTGCAGATATGCCAATGAGTATGACGCTGAGATTGTAACCTTCAGGTGCGTTCTTGAGTATGAGAACGGAAAACGGCATCATACTGTCAAGAAGCATTATCCGCCGGAGCTTATGACCAGCAAGAAGGCTGTAAGTGTGATTCTTCTTCCTGACTCTATTGTGGACGTTATTTTCTGCGACAAGCTGATAAAAGCTGAGTTGTTCGAAGGTATCGTGTATCCCAAAGGCAAGCTTTACGAGGATATGCTTACGATACATAAAGTGCTGGTCAAGACTGACAGAATACTTTGTATAAGCAGCGAGTTTTACCACTATCTCCGGCGCAGAGGCTCCATAGGGCATTATAGATTTTCACAGAAGACATACGGTATTGCTGAGGCGGCCCAGAAAGTATTTGATTTTGCCCTGAGTATGAACTTAGGGGATAAGGCAGCTTTTCGGAATCTTGCTGTGGGATTATGGCACTGGAGAATGCACGTAGCCAACGACATGATAAAGTCAGAGGTTTACGATAATGAATATATCTCTGGCGTGCAGAAAGCGATAAAGGCCCATGTGGTGATACAATGCCCCAGCATATCCCTCTCAAAGAAGGCACAAATGCTGCTCTTCAAGTACAGCTTCAGGCTCTACAGCTTACTCTACCTGAGATTCAGGCGCGACAAGTCATAAACGTAACAAATCCCCCCGTCTCACTCGAGGCAGGGGGACTCACTATATCTCTATTACTTCCCGGGCTTGCCGAGCAGCTTGAACATATTCGCCTTGTAGAACTCAACCCCGGGCTGGTTGAACGGATTGATACCAAGAATATACCCGCTCACACCGCAAGCAAACTCGAAGAAGTAGAACAGTTCCCCGAGAGACCTCTCGTCCTGCGCAGGAATACTCACCATAAGGTTCGCCACTCCCCCGTCAACGTGCGCCGCAATCGTGCCCTTCATCGCACACTGATTCACGTAGCTCATGCTCTTTCCCGCCAAGTAGTTCAACCCGTCTAGGTCGTTGTCCTGTGCCTTCAGCGTGAAATCTTTGCGAGGGGTCTCAATGTTCATCACGGTCTCGAACATGATGCGCGCTCCGTCCTGGATGAACTGACCCATTGAGTGAAGGTCCGTCGTTAGGTCCACGCTTGCCGGGAAGATCCCGTGCTGGTCCTTGCCCTCTGACTCACCGTAGAGCTGCTTCCACCACTCGGAAATGTAGTGCATGCTCGGTTCATAGTTCGCCAGAATCTCCACGTCCTTGCCCTTACGGAGCATAATATTTCTCAGGGCCGCGTACTGTAATGCAGCGTTGGACTCGAACGGCTGATTCAGTGCCGCCTCACGTCCCGCAGCAGCTCCCGCCATAAGTGCGTCAATGTCGGCACCGCTCACAGCAATTGGCAGCAGCCCCACAGCCGTCAACACTGAGAACCTCCCGCCTACGTCATCGGGAATCACGAAGCACTCATAGCCCTCCGTGTCCGCCAAAGTCTTTAGGGCTCCGCGAGCCTTGTCGGTCGTGGCGTAAATCCTCTTGGCCGCTCCCTCTTTGCCGTATTTCTTGATGAGAAGGTCGCGGAAAACTCGGAAGGCTATTGCTGTCTCCGTAGTCGTGCCGGACTTGGAGATTACGTTAATCGAGAAGTCTTTTCCCTCGAGAAGGTCAATAACGTCCTCAATGTATGTGCCGTTCATGCTGTTGCCTATGTAGTAGATTTGTGGGGTCTTGCGGGTTTCCTTGCTCTGTTCGTTGTAGAACCCATGACGAAGGAACTCGATAGCTGCACGTGCTCCGAGGTATGAGCCGCCGATTCCTGCAACAAGTAAGACATCAGAGTCGCTCTGGATTCTCTTGGCCGCCATCTTGATACGGTTGAACTCTTCGCGGTCGTAGTTCACTGGGAGGTCAATCCAGCCGAGAAAATCATTGCCTTCACCTTTGCGGGACTTGAGTCTCTCTGCGGCGTTGAGGGCAATAACCTTCATGCTCTCGACCTCGTGAGGACGTACGAACTTCATAGCGTTGGAATAGTCAAAACCTACCATGCTATTACCTCCTGATACAATTTGGGATGCCTATATTATACGTCAATTATTCGTGTAAGCTGTGCCGTTCACGTAGAGGGTGTAAGTTCCCTGATTGATTGTGCCGTTGTTTGTGAGGCTGGTAACGTAAGAATCTCCCGTTAGCGTCCACACCGACGAGGAGTCGAGCACAACGCTGACCGTACCGTTCTGGCCTGAAGAGTTGATTGCTCCGTTGAACTCCGAACTGTTGGACATGTTCAGGGTCAGGGTTGACACGCTGTCTATTATCATGTCTCCATTAATCGTCTGGCCGTCAGCGTTAAGAGTAACCTTCCCTCCGTTGCTGCCGGAATTGCCCCAATTGCCCGAAGAGGCCCTCAGGAAATAGCCGGAAGAGTCATTGTTTGTTATAGCGACGCTCTCAGAGAGATTGATAGTTGTAGTTGTGTTGGTAACGTGGAAAATATCCCCCTGAGCGTTGGTTATGCTGCCTCCAGTCATTGTAAAGACGCTGGCACCTCCCGAAGCGTCCATAGACATAGACTTATAGATCAGGATTGCCTGATAGTATGAGTCGTTGCCGTTGAACTGGTTGTGATTGGCGTTGAGGGTTGAGTCAGTGAGATTTACGGAGTTGCCTCCCTCAATCACTACGACCTGCGAGACGTTCGACGTTAGGTCAGCACCATAGACGGAAATTTCTGCTGTGGAGTAGATTGCCGGAGAACCTCTGCCGGAAGTTGTGTAGCTTCCTCCGCTTACGGTTACGGTGCCTCCTCCGCTGTCGGACCTGATTGCTGCCGAAGAGCCTCCTGAAGTCGTGATGGTCAAGTTGCTTGCGTTCATGACTCCTCCGCCGGTGGTCATGATGCCGCCTGAGTTGCTGCCGGTAGTGGTGATTGTCGCGTCAGAGATGGTTATGGTAGTGCCGTCTCCAGTGTTGCCGCTTCTTGTGCTGTTGCTGCCTCCGTAAGAGAACACGGCGTTTGCTCCCTTAGCGTTTGTGGTGATGGTAGTGGCTGAGCCGGAAATTGTGAGGTTCGCTCCGCCTTTGGCCAAGATTGCTGCGTTTGTTCCCGTCCAGTCGTAGCCGCCGGTGCCGTCGCTTGAGCCTGTAGCGTCTCCGGTTTTGGTTACGGTGATGTTGGTGTAGGTCTCGGTAGTTCCGTCGACGAGAATGGCATTCTCCAGAGCGTTAGTTGATGAGTAGGTCTCTCCGGCAACGTCGGGGCTGTCGGTTGTGGGGGTTGTGGGAGTAACGTCCGGACTGTCTGTTGTGGGAGTTGTGGGGTCAACGTCGGGACTCGTGGGTGTTGTCGGAGTCGTTGGTGTAACGTCGGGACTCGTGGGGGTTGTGGGTGTTGTCGGAGTCGTTGGTGTATTGTCCGGGCTTGTAGGTGTTGTTGGTGTTGTTGGAGTCGTGGGTGTATTGTCCGGGCTTGTGGTTGTGGGTGGCGTGGGCACTACCGGCGTAACGTCCGGGCTAGTCGGATTCGTGGGCGGTGTGGGTATGTCCTGACTCGCCGGTGGTGTGGGCATCGGTACCGGCTGAATATCCGGGCTCGCTGGCAGGTCCGGCACTACCGGCGCAACGTCCGGGCTCGTGGGCGTGGGTGTAACGTCTGGTGCTCGAGGGGTCTCGGGTGTAACGTCCGGGCTTGTGGGAGTCGGAGTAACATCGATAAGCGGAAAATCATCGTGGCTTGACCCTCCGCAGCCTGACAGAGCAAACACTAACAGTGCCATAACGAACAGGCACAAATACTTCTTCATTACTATAACCTCCTGCAAAATTCTTCCATCTTGTCCATTGACTCTCTAAGAGCCTCCATTGACTGTGTGCAAGCTATACGAATATAGCCCTCTCCAGTCTCTCCGAATGCGCTACCCGGCAGAACTGCTACATGTGCTTCGTTCAGCAGCCGCCATGTAAATTCTTCGCTGGTGAGTCCCGTGCCCGAAATACTCGGGAATAGGTAGAATGCTCCTTCCGCAGCATGGCACTTCACCCCCTTCATCAAGTTCAGCCTGCCCTCTACCATCTTCATGCGCTCACCGAAAATCTTTGCCCTAGCCTTGACCTTCTCGTCCTGAGTGTTCATAGCATAGGCCGCCGCCTTCTGTGATAGAGTGTTGACCCCGTAAGTCTGGAACGACGACAGAACGCACATCGTGTTAATCACGTTCTGTGGCGCGAAAACGTAACCGAGCCTCCAGCCGGTCATACAATGGCTCTTCGACACTCCGGAAGCCAGAAGGGTACGTTCCTTCATGCCGGGAAGGTTGGCGAAGCACTCGTGTTTTCCCGTGAAGACCATCGACTCGTAAATCTCATCACTAAGCACGAACATATCACGCTCTTCAACGAACTCTGCAATCTCCTCGAGCTGTTTTCTCGTTGGGACTCTGCCTGACGGGTTGCCCGGGTAGTTCAGGATTATCCCGCGAGTTCTGGGAGTGGCCGCCGCCCTGAGCTCATCGAGGCTCGGAGCAAAGTTATTCTCCTCACGAGTCCGAACCGCCACCGGGACTCCTCCGTTGCCGCGAATCTGTGCCTCGTAGGGCGTGAAGTACGGCTCAATCAGCATGACCTCATCCCCCGGGTTCAGCAGTGCACCGAACGCCAGCCAAGGAATGTGCAGACCCCCGACGGAGATATACACGTTCTCTGGTGAGGACTTGTACCCGTGATGCCTCTCCCAATACGCGCACGCTGCCTCCCGAACGTCAAAGAAGCCCTGAAGCGGAGGGTAGTGCGTGAAGCCCTCAAGTGCCCCCTTAGCTCCCGCCTCAACGATGTCGGGTTCGGTTACGAAATCTGGTTCACCTATGCTGAGGTTGAGAACGTCATTCATTTTCTCGATGGCCTGAAAGACTCTGACCATGCCGGATGGTTTCTGGTGAGTGAATCTGCTTGCGAGTTCCATAAAAGTTTATCGCTCCTAAGAAAAGTTTTCGCTAATTTTACAGCAAAAGTTCTGAATATTGATGAAGAAATCGATTGCCTTGAAGAAATTTCCGCTGTAGACTCTCCACAGATTTCACAGAAAGAAGGTATACTTCCACATGACTTCCAAAAGATTTTACGTGTTAAGTTTTGTGATGCTGTTCCTGTTTGCACTTCTCACTTCCGGCGGGTGCGGCAGTTCAGGCAACGGCCCTGCACCTCAGGCGGAAACTTCATCAGTGATCCCGGACATGAGCAGTATTTTCGACTCTGAGGAGTTCTCGCAGGTTATGAGCGAGACCAAAGCAGAACTCATAGAGCAGGGTATCAATGTCGACGACGACTCTGCCTTTCCTGATATTCATTTCGTGATGATAGTATCCGGCGACGGAGCGTACATTGATGATAAGTTCGTAGGCTCATCACTGAGTGCTGCACACATCAAGACTGTTGCGTCAGTTACTCCCCAAGAGATAAGCGCAATCGGCAGAGAGCTACTGCCAGCGTATGAGTCCGGCGACATTATTGCGATGTACTTCCCGACGGATTCGGCGATTAACACAATGTATCAGGCCCTCAACGAAAACGTAACTCACTTCGACGGCCTCGCTGAGGGTTCAGGCGACACTTACCCGGAGATTTACGCAATAGCCAAACGCTACGGGGTCAACGCAGTGCACCGCTTCTCCTACACAGTCCCCGGGAGCGTGGCACTTCTGGCTGATGCGATAATTACGGTCTTGACGAGCGGCGACGAAGAAATTACCCCTGAAGGCGGAGAGGACGATACGAGCGGCAATCTCCAGAACGAATACGATACTACCTTAAGGCAGGAATACCTTTTTCAGGCCAGACGTTATGCGTCTTTCGTGAAATGGGCGGCCACTCTCGACAAGAGAGCTGCGGAACTCGACGCTCAGGCAGTATCCGCACATGCAGCTTTACTTCAGGCCTCCGACGGTGTTACTCCAGAAAGCCAATCAGGAAACTTCCTCTCCATGAACTCACAGAATCATGATCATGATTTCAGCTACTTCCTGAAGAATTATGAGCCATGGAGGTCGTCAGGGCAAAGTTCTGCCCTCAGCTTGGGAGGGTCAGCAAGTTACGCCTTCGACATAAACTATGCCGCTAATACTTCATGGACAATTTTTGCGGCTCATAACTTCAACGACGGTGATGACTATTATCTGGTCAAGCAGACAGCGTTCTCCTCTCCCATACATACTTGGAGCGGGGAAAAAGGCAGCTGGAGTAAGTGCCATTTCGGGCAGATAGTCAACTTCAACGTTGAGATGCAGGTACCTAATGCCGGCACTTCGGATGTGTCTATCCTCAAGACCGCCCCGAGAAACGTAGCTCGCAAGGGCAGCGTAACGGACGGAATAAGCACGAGCATCGGGGGAACATTCGGAGGAGCAACAGGAGGAATGGCCGGGCTGAACATGTCGCTTACAGGATCATTAACTTACACCCACTCAAAGACTTGGGAGACTTCCGAGTGGACGATTACGAACAACAGCGGCAGCAACGGCTCAAGCAATACGAAGTGGGACGCAGATTTTGACAGGTCAGCTAATTACGACACCGGCGAAATATCCGATGCAGGCAGACACCGCGTGGAGTTCGACTCAGAATGGATCTGGAGGGTGAAGAAGAGCTTCTGGTCCAGGTACAAAAATGTTCCTCTGCGCGCATGGTCCACAACATGGACGGGCTTCACTCGATGGGCAAACCCTCCGCTTGTGTCCAACTTGAACGAGTTCAGGCAATACGGGTGTGCTCAACCGTACAGGTTCAACATGCTCAGGCCCTCACACATTTACGTAAACCAGAAGAGTTTCTCCTTCACCAAGGACGGCGGCCAGCAGACATTCAAGCTCCTCTGCAACAGCGACTACACAATCACTAGCAGTAATCCCGACTGGTGCCAGATAAGTGCTGAACAGAGGATAGGTTCAGACACTGGCACGACCGAGAGAGAGATTTTCCTAGTCGTAACGCCGTTCACCTCGAGCGCGTCGGGACTTCAGACTCGTACAGCTACGATCACCATTAGGGAGACGAGCACCGGAGACGAGCAGAAGATTACGGTAGTTCAGAGCAACTAACCTCAGCAAGGACACTGCAAGATTAATGCCCTCGTTTTTGGCGGGGGCATTGTTTGTTACTTGAACGGCCAGAACCGAATTAAGGGTTTCTTCTTGGGCTTGGGCTTAACGTCGGGTGATTGGGGTTTGGGTTTGTCGGCTGACTCCGGCTTCGACAGCAACAGGTGAATATACATGAACTGCGGGTAAAGCTCTCCGTTGTCTCCGGCCTTGCGGTAATAGGACATTGCGAGAGTCCTGCTCTTGGCCACACCAAAACCGTAGTGGTACATGTCGGCGAGGAATATCTGTGCGGTTGAGTTTTCGTCCTCAGCGTAACTCCTCAACAGCGGAAGAATCACGGCGTACCCATCCCCTGAGACCGGCTGGGCCTCAGCAAGAGCAATCATCTCACCGAACGCCGAACTATCACCCCTCCTGAACGCCTCAACCCTCAGTGCGTGAACAGCCGCAGGGTTGGACCTGTCCTCACTGAGTGCCTGAATAGCTCCCTCCCGCCCGTCGAGGAAGTCCGCGAACGTCAGCACCCTCTTCTTGTCCGCACTCGCAAGACCCGCAGTAATCTCGTTGAGCCGGAGAGTCCTGAACGTTTCCCGCAACAAGAAGCCAGCTGGTACACCCTCCCTCATGTGTGCGAGAATTGCGCTACTGACCTCGAGCTCATAGCCGAAATCAGTGTTAATCTCAACGCAACGGACTCCCTCGTCCCTCTCGCCCAAAGCGTAATAGACCGCTCCGGCAAAAAGGTTGTTCACCCAGTCATCACGCATTGTGTTATCCCGCATTGACTCGCAGAGCGTGAGGAGTTTACTGCGTGTGTCGTCGTCAGTCGGGAGGGACTCGCCCTTCTCGCCGACGAGCTGGAGAATCCGATACTTCACGGCCTCAAGCATATACGGGTCCCGCCTGAGCACCGGCCTCCAGACTTCAGCAAACTTGTTGTAGCAGATCTCTGCCTCCACAGGGTCGCCGTTGTCCTGCGCAGATTTTGCCCGGTAATACCAATACGGAGGGTACACACGGAACTCGTCCTCGAGGGCCTGAAGCATTCTCACCTTCTGAGACGGCGTGTTGGTCTCCTCGATTGCCCGGCAGAAGTCATCAATCGCCCGCTGTACTAGCCTGTATTCGTCCGGGAGGTTGTAGCGGTTGAGCAAGTTCCACGATGAGGAGAGCAATTGCTTCTGTAACTCGTTGAAGTCGGCCAAGTCCTCAGCCCTGAGCCGGTAGAGATTTTCCGAGAGACTCCCGCGCAGAGTTGAGCCGCTGGCCTCGTACTTGAAGTATGTTGCGGCACTCACGGAGATTAACCGGCCTATGCTCCCGAAGAATGCTTTGACGCTCCCTTCTTCCCGGGCCAATGAGGCGGAACTCTTCCCCAAGTCCGACAGCGCAGAGGAGATTGACTTCTTGTCCTGCTCGTCAAAATTCTTCCTGATGTATTCGGCCTCGTCCGAGCGTAACTTCTTGCGGCTGGTTACGTCCATAAGTTTTTCGTAGAGGCGGGTAATTTCGGGGTCTGAGCGGATATTTCCCAGACTAAGATTGTTGATGATGTTCTGGTATTCTTGGTCAAGGGTAATCCTGTCCTGAGCTGCTAAAATTCTGTGGACGGACACAACCGCCATGTTCAGGGCAAGCATAGTGTGCTGTGGGTCATAATCTTCGGGGTATGAGGGCCTCGCAGTCAGCAGGACTAACGCGAACACAAATAACGTCCTTATTCTCAAGCAATCACCTTCTCTGGATTTTCCACAATAATATCACGGAATCAGCTCCCCCTATTCCTCCGAGTGGCTATGGCAGGTTCTCCATGAGTGCTCTGCGTGCTGAGTCTTGGCCGTCAATCGCTGCATTAAGACTCTTCCTGTACATTGCTTCTCCGTCCATGACCATAGAATATAGATACCTCTCCGCTATCTGGAAACATCTTAGGGCTTCTGCCGGGTCCTTCTCCGTGCCCTCACCGTTGAGATATGCCGTCCCCAAACGAAGAAACACCGGCCCTGCAACTTCCCATTTGTCGTCGTAATCCATCAGTTCAGAACAGCGAAGGTATATTCTGAACGCCACAGAAGGATTCTTCCCAACATAATAGCCGTTGCGGTACATGTCCCCTATCTTGTACAGAGAACACACCCTCCCGCAGAACGCTCCGGCAGCAAAACACTTGAACGCCTTCTCGTAATCCACTGGGATATTTCTTCCGTAGTAGTAACAGTACCCTAGATTCTCCTGCGCCAACTCGTGCCCGTGTTCCGCAGCCATCTCGTAATAGCGCACTGCCTTCGTGAAGTTCTGCTCACAGCCCCTCCCGTCATAGTAGAGTGAGCCGAGATCGTTCATAGCATCAGAATCACCCTGACTTATTGCCTCTTCGTACAGCCCCACGACAAACGCGAAAAGCTGACGGGTCATTGGCTTAGTCCTGTCGCAGTTGAGGATTCCTGAAGCAAGCTCATATGATGATATGTGGTCAAGATTCTTGATTGCCTCGAAATATTCTATTGTCTCGGGGAATTGTTCAGGGTCCAGTGAAAGTTTTACGTGGTCAAGCCTCTCATCATTCATGAATCATCCCTCCATAACACACTTAACAAAAACGGAGAAGCAAATTCCTTCACCCCTCCGCAAAATTTTTATCCGCTAAAAACTCAGGGTCTCACCTTCTCGAGGAACATATACCCTATCATTTAGGCCGTGTTCCCGAACAAGTTCCCTGACTTCCTCGCTGCTCACCATAGTATGATTCACAGCGTCCATGTGTACAGCGATAATCTTCGCTTCCGGCATAGTCTTATACATGCGGAGAATGTCATCCTTGCCCATGATAAGGCTTCCGTTTATGCCGTTGACCATCGCATAGCCAGTATTCATCACGATAATATCAGGGTTGTATGTCCTGAGAGCAACTTCTACGAACGGGTGCCACGTGGTATCGCCGACAACATACAGAGTCTTTTCTTCGTCAGCCTGAAGAATGAAGCCCATAGCATCCCCGGCAAATTCAGCCCTCGCCGGAACAGAATACAGCTCATCGGGTCCGTGCTGTCCCAGTGTTCGGGAGATTTTGACGTTCCTGAAGGGAGTATTCTTCCCGACAACCATGACGTTAGTGAAGCCCTGCTCGCGTATAGTTCTTGCGTCTCCGGCGTTCTGAACGAAGAACGGAATATCTTTCGGCAGGATTTCCCGTGCGGCCTCGTCCCAGTGGTCCAAATGCGTATGTGTCAGGATTACGGCATCGATTCCCCTCACGACTTCCTGAGCGGGTTCGGCCATGTCGATTAACGGAATGCGCTTATCGGAATTTGGGGTGCCCTCAAAGCCCGGGTAAGCTCCCTTCCCGGCCAAGAACGGGTCAACGAGAAAAACGCTGCCTGCATACTCAATTCTTGCTGCAGCGTTCCTGATGTGCTTGTAGCTGACACCTTCTGCACGAGCCGCACCAGCAAAGCATAATAACAACGCCAACACCAATAAAGTTCTCATACTAGAATCCTCCTTGATATAGCAAAAGCGGAGAAGCAATTACTCATCACCTCTCCGCAGCGTTTACGTTATTGAAGAATGCTACTTTCCGGCCAAGTATTCATTCATGCTGGCGGCTGCCCTGCGTCCCTCACCCATCGCGAGAATGACCGTTGCAGCCCCGAGAACTATATCTCCGCCTGCCCACACTCTGGGTATGCTGGTCTTCTGGTTCTCGTCAACAATGATGTTGCCCCACTTCGTAGTGTTCAGGCCCTCCGTAGTCTGCGCCATGAGGGGGTTGGAGTCGTTGCCGAGAGCGATAACCGCCGCGTCAATGTCCAGAACGTGTTCGGTTCCCGGTACAGCTACGGGCTTTCTGCGTCCCGAAGCGTCAGGCTCCCCAAGCTCATAGTTCAGGAGCTCTACGCCGATAAGCCTTCCCTTGTCGTCGCCGATGAACTTCGTGGGGTTCTGGAGGAACTGGAAGTCGACTCCCTCCTCGAAAGCGTGAGCAACTTCCTCAATTCTCGCCGGCATCTCAGCACGGGTACGACGATACACGCAGTAGACCTTCTCCGCACCAAGCCTAAGCGCAGTCCTCGCACCGTCCATTGCCACATTTCCGCCCCCGAAAACTGCTACCCTCTTAGCGTCGTACATAGGGGTATCCGCGTGTTCACGGTCATAAGCCCTCATGAGGTTTGAGCGGGTAAGGTACTCGTTTGCGCTGAAGACTCCGATTAAGTTCTCGCCCTCAATGTGCATGAACTTCGGCAATCCCGCACCAGTCCCGATGAATGCCGCGTCAAATCCCTGCTCCGTCAAAAGCTGGTCAAGTGTCGCAGTCCGTCCCACAAGGAAGCTGGTCTTGAACTCAACGCCCATCTTCTTGAGGTTCTCGACCTCTTTGGCAACGAGGGCCTTCGGAAGACGGAACTCGGGTATACCGTAGACCATGACGCCGCCGGTCTTCTGGAACGCCTCGAAAACCGTAACGCTGTGGCCTTCCCTCCTGATGTCCGCTGCCACCGTGAGTCCTGCAGGGCCCGAACCGATTACAGCTACCCTCTTGCCGGTCTCGGGCTTCGGTGTCGGGACGGTGATTTGGTTGTTGGCTCTCTCCCAGTCAGCTACGTAGCGTTCAAGACGGCCAATAGCTACAGCCTTCTCGGGGGACTTGAGCATTTTGCCTATTGTGCAATGGTCCTGGCACTGCTTCTCCTGAGGGCAGACGCGTCCGCAAATCGCAGGAAGCAAATTCGTTGTCTTTATCGTGTCAATAGCTCCCTTGAAGTCTCCAGCCTGAATGTGCTTGATGAACTCAGGGATAGGCACTCCGACGGGGCAACCCTTCTTGCACGGTGCAGTTGGGCACTGAATGCAGCGTTCCGCCTCGACTCTGGCCTGTGTCTCGGTGTAGCCCAGCGCAACTTCTGACATGTTGTGGGCGCGGACTTCCGGCTCCTGTGAGGGCATTTCCTGCTGAGGTATCCCGAATCTGTCCTTGTTGGTTAATGTTTTGCCCTCAAGGCCTGCCCAAATCTTCGCGGCCTCTTCCTGTAACATCTCTGTAGTCTTGTGTTCACTCATGGTTACGCACTCACCTTCCCATTGTCGAGACCAATACGGCACTTGTGATCAGCCTCGCGCTCCTTGTCCTTGAACGCCGTCATTCTCTGCATCATGTTGTCAAAATCGACCTCGTAGCCGTTGAACTCTGGGCCGTCGACGCAGACAAACTTAGTCTTTCCTCCCACGCTCACACGGCAGCAGCCGCACATTCCGGTGCCGTCGATCATTATCGTATTGAGGGACGTTGTTATGGGTACTCCGAAGGGTTTGGCGGCGGCTACGCAGAACTTCATCATGATTGCGGGACCGATTGAGACTATTTCGCTGACCTTCTCGCGCTCGCAGATTTCCGTTAAGGGAACGGTTACGACTGCCTTGCGTCCATATGAGCCGTCATCCGTAACAACGATAAGTTCAGTGCTGGCGTTGCGCATTTCGTCCTCAAAGAATAGTAACTCTTTGGTCCTTGCGCCAATAATGGTGATAACTTTGTTGCCGATTTTCTTGTTGGCCTCGACGATTGGGTGAAGCGGTGCGATTCCGATTCCGCCACCAACGCAGAGAACTGCGCCGTCATGCTTCTGAATGTGCGTGGGTTTGCCGAGAGGTCCGACGAGTACGGGGATGCTGTCTCCCTCGTTGAACGTTGCGGAGAAGCGGCGGGTTGTTGCTCCGACTGTCTGGAACACGATAGCTATCCAGCCTTCGTCGGGGTTTGCGTCGGCAATGGTCAAGGGTATACGTTCGCCGTAATCCTCGTCAAGCTGGAAGATTATGAACTGTCCGGCTTTCCTGTTGCGGGCAATTTCTGGTGCTTCAACCTTGTAGTAGAAGACGCTCTGGTCTCTCTCTTTGTCGTAGGAGAGCTGGCGTTTCTCGAGTATCTTATGCAATAAAGATTCCCCCTCATTAGAATTATGTTAGTAGATATTGCTTGAACTGGTTAATAATAAGCCCAATCACGAAATTCTACAAGCATTCATGATTATTGAGAGTACAAAATTTTTGGTGGTTACAGGTTATAATACTCAGACAATAACTTTATGGAGGATTCACAACTTGTCTCTCAGAAAAGGCCTGATAATATTTATTCTCCTCGCCTTCGGAATGAACGCACTAATAATTTTCCGGAGCGTGGATGACGATACTATACGTTCACTACTTGGTGCCGACAAACTCAAGCTGTTAATAGCCCTGCTCGTTGTGTTCGCGGCGTGGCTCTGCGATGCTGGGAGGTTCTGCGCTCTGGCAAAAGCTGCACATGAACACGTCTCGTTGTCTCTGGGAATAGTCTTGACGTGGTTGAACTATTTCGGCAGTGCTGTAACTCCCATGCAGTCTGGGGGCGGGCCGTTCCAGGTTTACGCGCTCTATAAGAAGGGTATTCCAGTCGGGAAGGGCATAGCGATAACGTTAATACGCACAATGCTCACGATTTTGATTCTGACTCTTGCTGTGCCGATTGCTCTGCTTCTTGACCCTGAGATTCTCGAGGGCAGTCCGTTCCTCAAGGGGTTAGTGTCCTATGTGTTCGTGGTAATTCTGGCGACTTGGGCATTTGTGGCGTTCACGATCCTCAAGCCTGAGGCAATCCGAAAACTTGCGCGGGTGATAGTCTTGTGGCTGAGGCGGTTTAACCTGTTGAAGTCGAATAGATTAGTGATAAAGATATTCGCATGGCTGGACAAGGAAATAGACAATTACATAATGAACTTCAGGATAGCATTTCACTCGGGCAAAAGGTGGCTGTTCGTCGGGAGTGTGTTATCAGTTCTGCATTTGCTGACGCTGTTTACTGTTCTGCCTGTGCTGATGTCGGCTGTTGGTCTGCCGTTCAGGTATGCGCAGACTATAGCAGTTCAGGCTGTGTTCATGTTCATACTGTACTTTGTGCCGACTCCGGGTGCGAGCGGAGTGGCAGAAGGTGGGGGTGCGTTGCTGTACAGTGTGTTAATGCCTGAGAACATGGCGGGGGTTATGGCGATAATCTGCCGGTTCTTCACGGACTACATATCTATCTTTATGGGAGTAGTTGTAGTTGTGAGGATGCTGGGCTGGGGAGTGAGCGAGAATCTCCACAAGGGAGCGTCGGTGGAAGATGCGTGAATGGGTGTTCAGGATGCGCGGGGGATTGTGGACTCTGCTATTTGCGGTGATACTCTTCATGGTCGGAGCGGCTACACCAGAAAAAGTGTGCTGGTGTGTAGTCCTCGTAGGACTTGGCCAAGCGTGGAGGTGCTGGGCTGTGGGGTATATCGGCCTCTACCGGGGCGAAAACGTCAAAGCCAACTCCCTAGCAACTCACGGACCTTATGCCCTCATGAGAAATCCACTATACTTCGGAAATTTCGTGATTGGCTTCGGCTGGAGCATAATGGCCGGCACCAAAGGCGCATTAATCTTCACTCTGTGCTTCTGCCTCCTCTATGTCGCTGTGATTATCCCTCATGAAGAAGCCTTCCTGCTCTCAAAATTCGGAACCGACTACGAAGACTATTGCCGAAAAGTCAAACGCTTCTGGCCCTCCTCACTGAAACTCTCAGACCTAAGCGGAAAGTTCGACTCCAGCGTCGTAATCCGCTCGGAAATCCACACGATAATATCAACAATCATAGGTACTGCAATTATTATGGCGGTATCATTATGCTATACTTAGTCGACTTAACAGACAAGGGGGCGCGGAAATCACATGTGCACCGAAGAATCAGACACAGGACGCAGAGCACGCAAGAAGCCGGAGGAAGAAATCACCGTCAATCAATTATTGTCAGCGATAAGTGAGACCGAATACCCGCAATATATTCTTGAGGCAATCGGCAAAGTTCAGGAATGGATGAAGGACATGACCACGAGGCCCGAAGAACCTCTAGACGAGCGGGACATTTTCGCAACAATTTTCGGCGAGGCTTTCGGGGAAGAAGACTCGGGGATTGAGGGACTGTTTGAACGTCTCGACACAATCGAGGAGTTCGCTGACGTTATCCCAAATCAGCGTATGCCCGAAGGCAAACCCGATACACTAATCATCAGCATAACTCCCCCAGAATACGACAGCGGAATACGTACGGCCATAGACTACGCAGCAGTGTTCAACCGTGCGACATGCCGGCGGGTGTGGATAATCAGCGACACATTCATATTCGACGAGGTGATAAAGTTCGTGCCTCACGTCGACGCTCTGGCAGCTCAGGGAATAATGCTGAGATACATTCTCGTAACTCCTTGGGGGTGGGTGGAAATGCCCTTAAGCGGTGCTTCAGCTTCACGCCACAGCCTTCTATGGCACGGTCAGCAGGAAAGGACGAACGGGGACAAACCCAGAACTAGACGGCGCAAAGAACAATGAGGAATTATTCATTGCTCTCGATACTCGTAGATAACTTCACGAGATGGGCAGGGTTAGGAGCTTGGCACTCAGGCTCCGGCCTCCTGTGGTAAGGGGTCTTCCCTGTGCCCATTCAGAACGTCAGCCGCATCTGATACCACACTGCCCCGCCGTGAACTGACTCACTCACCCCCTCATCAACGAACCCAAAACGTGAATACCAATGCACTAATTCAGCCTTGCAGGTCAATACGACTCCCTTGCGCCCCTGTGAACGAGAGTCCCCGATTGCCCGCCGGATAAGCTCAGAAGCACAGCCCTTCCTCCTGTACTCAGGCAGGGTGTTGACCCCGAAAATCATCTGCCACTCTCCGCACTCGTCGTGAAGTTCCGGGTGAGAATACATCTCGTCAGTGAGGTCGGGAGAGTCCGTAGCGAACCCGTCAACAAACGCAATCAGCCTTTCACCGTCAAGCATGAGCCAGAAGTGAGAAGCGTAATTCTTGAGCCGCCCCGAAAACTGCCCGCGTGTGGCCGCCTCAGCAGGAGGGAAGCACGAGGCCTCAACTCCTGCTATAGCGTCCAAGTCGCTTAACGTTGCCGTACGGATAATCATTCTGCGTAGAACACCCTGCCGTCTCTTCGCGGGGCAGCCGGAGGGATCTCGCCGTCAGCGTAGCCTATTGCGCAGTGCCCGATCCCCTCATAGTCGCCTTCCACGCCCAAGTCTGCTAGTAACTTCTTGTACTCGTCCTCCCCGAACTCCTCGCGTGCACGGTGAATCCATATGCTCCCGAGCCCCAAAGAGTGAGCAGCAAGCATCATGTTCCCGAGAGTTAGCGCACCGTCATAGACATACGTTGGGCGTTCCTTGTCGGCCAAGACCACGAGAATCACGGGAGCTCCGTAGAACGGGTCAAAGCCTTCCTGCCACCCCCCGATACGGCAATTGTCGCGCGAAAACTTGTCGCGTAATTCCTTGTTCGTTACGGCCAAGATTATCGGAGCCTGCCCTCCCCTGCCGCTGGCTGCATAGAGTCCGGCCTCTATCACCGCGTCAATGTCCTCACGCTTCGGCATGTCAGGCTTGAACTTCCGGCAGCTCCTGCGCTCCTTGATGGCCTTGATGACTTCGTTCATCGTGATAAATTCCTCCTGTCTATATTTCCCTGCCGTAAAGCCCTTCCCAGACTATCCGGCGGTAATTCTCCCTGTCAGTGTCGCCCTCAGTCGATATGCACAGAACACGTGAGCCAGCATCAATTTCCAGCTCCCTGCGGATGTATTCCAGAGAATCATTAGTCATGAGCTCATAGAGGAACCCGAACCCTGCGGCACCGCTCTCACCTGAGATTATCCGCTTGTCGTTGCCGTAAGGATTGCCGAGAACCCTCATACCGTTAGCGGCAACGTAATCAGGCATGGAGATATAGTTCTCAGCGTGAGCCTCCAGAAGGTCCCAAGCAATAGAGCACGGAATCCCGCAGGCTAACCCCGCCATTATGGTCTTGAGGTCGCCAGTAACCGTGTGAATATGTCCGTCGTGTGCCTCCGCAGTCCTGAACAAACAGTTTGCGTTGTGAGGCTCTATTATCGTGATTACCGGCTTGCTTGGTCCGTAATAGTCCGCAAAGAATCCGGCTAATGCTCCGGCCAATGACCCCAGCCCGGCCTGAATGAACAGGTGAGTCGGGACTTTTGGGAGCTCGTCAACAATTTCGAGAGCCATAGTCAGATAGCCCTGCATGATTCGCAGCGGGATAGCCTCGTAGCTGTGGAAAGATGTATCCTGAATCAGGGGCCAGCCGTTGGTCTCCGCGAAGTCCTTAGCGAGTTTGACCGTGTCGTCGTAATTCACGTCGGTTATTGACGCTTCAGCACCCCAAGCCTGAATGTTCGCGAGCCTCTCTGGTGCTGAACCTTTGGGCATGAACACAACGCTCTTCAACCCCAAACGGGACGCTGTCCACGCCACACCCCGCCCGTGATTGCCGTCGGTTGCCGTAACAAAATGAGTATCGCCCAAAGCAGCCTTAACGTCGGGCCTTGTGAGACGCTCAAACGTCAATTCACTCTCAGGGATCTTCAGGGCCTCAGCAACATAGTTAGCTATGCACCAGCTGCCACCGAGACACTTGAACGCATTTAGGGCGAAACGTTTGCTCTCGTCCTTCACGTGGATAGACGCGAGACCGAGCTTCTTGGCCAGAGAGTCGAGCCTGACCAGGGGTGTTGGGAAATAGCTCGGTATTGAGCTGTGGAATTTGCGTGTCCTGCGGGCAGTGTTGAGTGTAAAATCTTTGTCCCATATGCATGAACTATTGACGCTCTCAATCTGTACATGCCTAATACTTTCAGTCAAAGTACCACCTCCTGAATGTATACTGTAAAATATATCACAATCCCAAATTCAGGCAGGAGGAATTATGCATGAAGTTCAAGATGGTGCATGAGAACTATAACGTTCAGGACCTCGCCCGCTCCCTAGAGTTCTACAGCAAGGCACTGGGGCTTTCCGAACGCAGGCGCAAGACGGCTCCCGACGGGTCATTCATCATAGTCTACATTGGCAACGAGGAAGCAGAATTTGAGCTGGAATTGACGTGGCTTCGGGACCACCCGGAGAAATACGACATAGGCGAGGAAGAATTTCACTTGGCGTTCCACGTTGACGACTTCGAGGCTGCGCACGCTCTTCATTCGGAGATGGGGTGCATATGCTTTGAGAATCATTCTATGGGGATATACTTTATTCAGGACCCCGACGGGTATTGGCTTGAGGTAATTCCTGCGGACAGGGCGTAATCATCAGGGGCGGGAGACGTATTACGGCAGAGACTCGGCGGCTCCCGTTAGTGTCATGAACGCGGTATCACGTTAAGGCTCGTGTGTTGGGTTGGGCTTCCGTCAGTCAGTCGTGAAGGGACAACCGCACCACAGGATTAGTTCTCAGCTCCCGTTAGTGTCATGAACTCGGTGTAACGTCAATTCTCGTGTGTGGGTGTTGTATGCTTCCGTCAGGCAGTCGTGAGGGACAACCGCACCACAGGATTAGTTCTCAGCTCCCGTTAGTGTCATGAACGCGGTGTAACGTTAATGCTCGTGTGTTGGGTTGGGCTTCCGTCAGGCAGGACATGAAGAGAGATACCTCACCACAGGATTAGTTCTCAGCTCCCGTTAGT
>JAFPZI010000070.1 GCA_017417365.1 Synergistaceae bacterium | reverse complement strand
TTCACTATCTGCTTGGTCTTGGTGTAGTACCAACCCGCGAACAGGCACAGAGCTACGGCACCTCCCCAAGGGATTAACGACATCAGCGAGACCCTCACCGCAGGAAACGCCCTCATAGTGAACGGCAGGAACATATACAGCACCGGCACTAAGACCAGCACATTAATCATGACTGACATTCTCACGGAGTATAGATTTTTCCTGAGCAGCCAAGCATCTAACTTCCTGCCCAATATCGCCGACAACGCAGGGATACACGCCGCAACAGACATAACATCTCCCGACACTGCCCCAGAGAACGCGAACATTGCCGCCCACACAAGCATAAAGAGTTCAGAGCCTTTTTCCGCAGGGTACTTTTTGGGCAGCACCTCGAACACCGCCCTAGCTATGAACCCATGCCACGGGACAAAGCACAGGAACAGGAATATCACCGCTCCAGACAGCCCACCGAAAGTGTATATGTGATTCTGGCACCGCATGAAGTGAACTATTTCGGGGTTGGCGATTATGACTATGACCAGGTAGAAGCCGGAGACTATCACCGTAAGAATCATTCCCGGAGGCCAAGTGAAAAAGTCCGTGAGCATCTCCCAGTCCTCACTAATAACGCAATAGGCAATCACTGACAGCCACACCAAGAACAACCCGGAAGACCCGTGAGCCATGAACGCGAGGCTTGAACAGAAATGCGAGAATATCAGCCAATACTTATTCTCCCTTGAGCGAACAGCACCGGCCATAGCAAAACCTGTGAGGCAAGAATAGAGCGCGTGAGATGAGGCAACCTGCGAGACCATGAATGACCCCGTCATACCGGCACATATCCCGGCAGCGAGCCACGAACTTCTCGGGGAGTCGGTCTTAGCGGCCAAGACAGAAGCAGCGGCCATACCGAGTCCCGCTAGAGCCGACCAGAACCGTACAGCAAATTCACCCCAGCCGAAGACTCACAAGGCCAGAGCGGACAGCCACCAAGTCAGCAAGTTCTTTCCGGCCGCCAAAGAGTCCCCGATTCTTGGGACGAAGAGATTACCCCCCGCGCTCATGTGGATTCCTATTGACGCATTAATGCCTTCTACGGGGTCAATTAGGCCGTGATCCCCTATGCCCCTGAAGTATAGATATAGTAGCAACGCCCCGAACAGTACGGCAGGTTTGCGCAGTAATTTACCGAGCTTCAACATATCAATAACCTGCTCACGGCGAAAATACCTCACAGTCTGAAAATTTATGATGAAGTGTATTATATACTATCCAGAAAATTTATCATTGCGTGAGAATCGAAAGGGGTATACACGAATGAAGAAAGTATTAGCGTTCTACCTTAATGGTTGTCCGTATTGCCGTCAAGCCCGCAGAGCACTTGAGGAACTTGTGAGCGGTGATGAGAGGTATTCTGCTCTGAGCGTTGAGTGGGTGGAGGAGAACGAGCACCCGGAGATTTCGGCCAAGTATGATTATTACTATGTGCCGACGTTTTTCGTTGACGGGGTGAAGGAATATGAGGCCCGTCGGGGAGAGAGTTACGAGGAGTGCCGAGAGAACGTGAGGCGGGTGCTTGAGGGGGCGTTGTCGTGATCCCTACGGAAATATATTATGATTTGGGAGAAATCGCGGAGGCCTATCAATTCCTCACGAAAAGGGGCACAATCAGGAAAGCCGCAGTCAGCTGGCTTGTATCGGAGATTCGGGGCGGCCGCGTTGAGGGAGCATACCTCCTCTTCATGTACAGGAAGGATGATGTATTCTGCAAGTGGGTAATACCCGCAAGCAGTCTAAAGCAGTGGGAAGCGTACAGAGTCAGGGAGCCGGTTTTTCACTGGAAGTCGCAGCCTGTTTGGTGGATAGTCGAGAAAGTTGCTCACCAGAGAGAAATAATGTTCGAGGGAGACTACAGCACTGACAGCGATATAAAACATCGCAGGCATTATAAGCTGTACAAAGAATCTCCTGAATGGAAAGCTACAAGGGAACGCCGCAAACGTATGGATAATTACCAGTGCCGGAAGTGCGGTGCCCGATCGATGTTGGAGGTTCACCACCTGACTTATGAGCATTTGGGCAATGAGCCTATGGAGGACTTAATCACACTTTGCCATGATTGCCACTACAGGGAGCACTTCGGAGAATAAATTTCTGCAATGCGGCTCTCACTACAGGGGAAGGCGAATAGGTCATAATTCATCAATAAGTCAGTAAAAGTTACTAGCACTCAATAATACCTTTTGCCGATAAAGTTAAAGATAGTCAGTAATATAATTCTCTGCGTCGTGAGGAAATGAAGGCCTCACAGAAAACGTAAAGGAGAATGATTAACGATGGCAAGAGATAGATTTTACCCAATGATGAGGATGTTTGACCCTGATGAAATGTTTGACTCACTGGCACGCGGAATAACTGCACCATTCTTTGAGGAAAGTTTTCCGGGTTTCGGGACAAAGTTAGACGTTTACCGCAAGGACGGAAAAATCTTCGTTGAGGCAGAATTACCCGGCATCGACCCAGAGAGCGTTGACCTTCACGTCTATTCCGACCGCCTGACGTTATCCGCCGAGAAGAAGGCAGAGACTCAGGAGGAGGGCAAGGACAAGAGCTACTTCCGCACAGAGAGGCGTTACGGGAAGGTTGAGCGCGTAGTGTCGTTCCCAGTTGAGGCGGACCCGGAGAGCGCAGAAGCCTCGTTCAAGAACGGGGTGCTTACGGTGAAAGTTGCCGAGAAGAGTCAGGACAAAGCCCACAAGAAAGTGAGCATCACAGCAGAAGCATAACTCCCAACAACACATAAACTTTTCGCCGCAGTCTGAACTTACGGGCTGCGGTATTTTTGTGCGTTGTGATAGTATTACCTCATGATTGACATTAAGAATTTGAGACTCTCATTTGGTGAACAGACTATTTTTCGCGGCCTCAACCTACAGATCCACGACAACGCACGCATAGGAATCGTAGGCCCCAACGGCGCGGGCAAAACTACCCTCCTCCGCACAATCACTGGCGAAATCCTCCCAGATGACGGCCAAATCGACCGTTCTCGAGGCCTCACAGTAGGCTACCTCCCTCAAGACCTCGTGGAACTCACACCCATACCCCTCATGGACTACCTTAAGCACAGAGCAGGAATCTCTGACGTTGAGGCGAAATTACGCGCCCTCGAGGACAAACTATCACTCTCCACACAGAATCACTCTGACCTCCTCGAACAGCATTCACGCCTAGAACGAAGATTCGAGAATCTCGGGGGCTTCGCTTTCGAGTCAATGGCTATGAAGGTCCTTCACGGCTTGGGCTTCAGGAAAGATGACTCCCTCAAGAACTGCCGGGACTTCTCTGGCGGCTGGAAAATGCGTATCGCTATGGCGGCGTTGCTGCTCTCCGGCCCTGATGTGTTATTGCTCGACGAACCCACTAACCACCTCGACACCGAGTCTATGGAGTGGCTAGAAGGCTGGCTGAGAACCCACAAGGGAGCTGTAGTGTCCGTGTCGCATGACGTGAGATTTCTCGAGAACACTGCGGAGAATATCGCTGACCTCGAGAACGGAACAATCACCCTCTACCCGTACAGTTATGATGAATATGTGGAGGTCAAGGCACAGAATCAGGAGCTGTTAGAGAAGGCATATACCCAGCAGCAGGCCAAGATAGCGCGGATTGAGTCGTTCGTTAATCGCTTCAGGTACAAGGCCACGAAAGCCGCCCAAGTTCAGAGCAGGTTGAAGCAGCTCGAGAAAATCGAGAAAATAGAACATGTTCTATTATCCAAGACTGTTAGGCTCACCATTCCCGAAGCTCCCCAAAGCGGCTGGGAAGTGCTCAAAGCTCAGGACTTGGCCAAGAGTTACGGGGAATTTGAGGTGTTCCGGGGCGTGAATTTCGTGCTCAACAGGGGTGAACGTGTAGCGTTGGTCGGTGTGAACGGTGCTGGGAAATCCACACTTTTGCGCCTCCTCAGCATGACCGAACAACCCACAGCCGGAAGCGTCAGGCTCGGGCACAACGTGAAGTTCGCCTACTACTCGCAGGAGAGCGCGCAGAACATCGACTACACCCGCACAGTTTGGGAAGAGGCCCGTGCTGTTCCGTCAAAGCTCAATGACGTTGAGAGGCGGAATTTGCTCGGTGCGTTCCTGTTTTCCGGCGACGAGATTCACAAGAGTGCGGGAGTGTTGTCGGGAGGGGAGAAGGCAAGATTGGCACTGTATAAGCTCATGCTTGAGGAGACTAACTTTCTGATTCTCGATGAGCCTACTAACCATTTGGACCAGAACACCCGAGAGATTGTAGAACGGGCGTTGATGAAGTATCAGGGGACGCTGTTAATAGTGTCTCATGACCGGCATTTTCTGGACTCTCTGGCTGAACGTGTGCTAGAGATCCGGGACGGTAAATTGTACGACTACCCGGGAAATTACTCGTGGTTTCTCGAGAAGCGTGAAGAGTCCATGACTCAGCCGGAAATTTCGAGGCCACAGGCGGTCAGGAAGGCAAGGGCGAACAATGAGGGTCAGCGTGAAATTCGAGAAGTCAAGAAGGGAATTGCTCAGGCGGAGAAGGATATAGCTGCCACAGAGGCGAGAATAACGGAGATTGATGAAGAATTGTGCAGGCCTGAGACGCTGGGGGACTCGGCGAGGGTTCAGGCGTTGATGATTGAGCGCGACAATCTTGACAAGGGCCTGAAAGACTTATATTCTCGCTGGGAGGAACTCAGCATAAGGCTTGAAGACTTGAAGGAGTGATATTTCTGTGAGCAACGTAACTATCGTGTCCTGCTACAACAATGAGAAGATGTATCAGGATTTCGTGAGCACCCTGAAGGCTCAGACCTGCCCATGTGAGATAATCGGCATTGACAACAGGGGCAACAAGGCTTTCACTTCTTGCGCTGGTGCGTATAACTCTGTGATTGAGCGTGTGAGGACGAAATACGTAATCTATTCCCATCAGGATATATTGCTGAAGGGCTCTGACTGTCTGGAAAAATTCGTGGGATTTCTTGAGGGCTTAGGGCGTGAAGATATTCTGGGGGTTGCCGGAGTCAGATTCGATGTTCCCGGAACTTACGCTAACTTCATGCACCTGAACAAGGCAACAGGAGAGATGGTAAAAGCTGGCTGGAACCAGTTCGAGGGCGGAATAATGGAGTGCGATACGGTAGACGAATGCTTCTTTGGGGGCCGAACTGAACACTTCAGGGAGAATCCATTTGACGAAGTTGTGTGCGATGACTGGCATTTATACGCTGCGGAAGCCTGCCTCAACACTAAGTCAAATTACGTAAAGGGGGGGAGGGCATGTTTATATCTGTGATATTAACCTAGCACACATTTCTGACGGCAGTATTAATTTCCCGTTTATCAAGGGTTTCTGCAAGCTGTGCCGGAAGTATGCGGAGGATTTCCCATACATAAGCGTAACCTGCGACTATTCCAAGACAGATAATTTTCACCTTTTTCTGTACGTACTGAGGCATTATGTGTATGATAAACTGCCAAAACCTGTAAGGAAATTCATTATGTCTGCTGTATGTTATTACAGACGCAAAGACTTACCTAAGAGAGAATGATTATTGGTATTGAGCACATTTTTCGAGGACTTATCACGAATAATTGAGCCTGTGCCGGACTCCGGGATTTCTCGGTTAGTTCTTGGCTGGCACGCGAGCTGTCTTCTCACGGCTGACGGCAGGTTTGGTGTGGGCTTTGTCCCGGACTCAATGACCGAACCACACACTGCCCGTCCCGTCCACACAGAGGCCTTGTTGTGCTCGAGCCTTAAGGGACTTGCAGGGCTGTACGTCTCACCGTTCCCGCAGGAATTTGCGGCTGCGAGTGCTGCGTGTTCAGTGCTGGTGCCGTTCCCGAGTTCTGGAGGACTGCCGATGGATGCGGTAATGACTTGTGCGAGGGGGGACAAGGTCGCAGTTCTTGGGTATGAGCGGGACTTGCTGCCGTTCATGAGGGATTGGGGGTGGCGTGTGGCGGTGTTTGACGACAGGGCTGCCGGTCGGAAGGACTGTTTCACTCAGGAGGAGTTTTCTCGGGGGGTGGTTGAGGCTGAATGGGTGTGGCGGTCTCCTGAGGCGAT
>JAFPZI010000069.1 GCA_017417365.1 Synergistaceae bacterium | reverse complement strand
CACCGACCTTGCGACAATGTATGAGAGGGCCGGCCGTCTCAAGGGCAAGAGCGGAAGTATCACGCAGATTCCGATTCTGACCATGCCCGAAGACGACAAGACTCACCCGATACCAGACCTTACCGGCTACATCACTGAGGGGCAGATAATCCTCAGCAGGAGCCTTCACCGTCAGGGAATCTACCCGCCAGTTGACGTAATGCCTTCGCTTTCCCGTCTGAAGGATAAGGGTATCGGCAAGGGCAAGACCCGCGAGGACCACGCTGACCTTATGAACCAGCTGTTTGCGGCCTATGCTCGCGGCAAAGAGGCTAAGGAGCTGGCGGTGATTCTCGGTGAGGGTGCTCTGTCGGAGGAGGACAAGGCATTTGCGAAGTTCGCTGACGTTTTCGAGGATAAGTATGTGCGTCAGGGTGAGTACGAGAACAGGACGATTCAGGGCACACTTGAGCTCGGCTGGGACCTCCTCACTATGATTCCAGTGAAGGAGCTCAAGCGTATACGTGATGCCTATATCGAGAAGTACTTACAGCCGTTGCTGAAGGCCAAAGCTGAGAAGAGCGAATAAGGGAGGGATTGACCGATGGCACGCATCAACGTCAACCCCAACCGTATGGAGCTGTCGAGGCTGAAGAAGCGTCTTGCAGTTGCGAAGAGGGGGCATAAGCTCCTGAAGGACAAGCAGGACGCACTGATTAAGGCATTTCTTGAGAAGGCCAAAGCAGGCAAGGAGTTACGGGAGGAAGTCGAGAAGGAATTAGCCGAGTGCTATGGTACGTTTGTGCTGTCCAGAGCTCAGACTACACCCGAGATTCTGGAGCAGGCGTTAATCTTCCCGGGAGCGAAGTCCACGCTTAGTGTTCAGTGGCATAACGTTATGAGCGTTCTTGTCCCTGAGTACGACGTGAAGCAGGAGGGCAACCCAGTGAATTATGGGTTTGTGAACGTTCCGTTATTGCTTGATGCTGCACTCGAACAGTTCAGCAAGTTAATCGGTAGACTTCTGCACTTGGCCGCTGAGGAGAAAGCTATTCGCCTGATGGCCGGAGAGATTGAGCGTACTAGAAGGCGCGTCAATGCTCTGGAGTACGTGATGATTCCGAACCTTGTGGAGACGATACGCTATATCAGCATGAAGCTCGACGAACAAGAAAGATCAACGTTGAGCCGCCTCATGAAGATTAAGGAGATCGTTTCTGCGTAAGAAGTGATTGATTGGGTCCCCTCGTTCTGACTAAAGGCGGGGGGACTTTTTGTGTGCTTTGACACTTGAGGGCTGGCGGTGTATTATTCCGGCCATCATAATTCTTTACGAGATGTTTATTCATGCAGTCAAGGCACTCCACTTTCTTCATGCCCCCCCCCCAGTACGTATATTTACTGTCTTAGCGTTGCTCGTGTTTGCGGTCTCCGTGATGTCTGGAGGCTGCGGAAGTAGTTCATCATCCTTCATCTACCAAAGCGTCAATACCACAATGAACGGTGCTTGGTCCTACGAGAGCGGAACTGTTACGGTCAATCTCGGCGGTGCAAGCCAAGAACTTACTGTGCAGAATTTCTCTGTGCTGTTCGATAGCTGCGACATTGAGGAAGACACCGGCTCTGCTAGGTTCGCGGCTGTAGGTGTGCTTCTGGGAGAACGCTTATTGCTGCCGATGCAGTTCGACAGGACGGCCGCCAGCACAACCCGCACGGACCTCGACACTTGGACGGCGGACACTGAGCACGGGAAGTTCACGGTTGAGCTTCAGGACGACAACAGCGCGAGGCTCACGGGGTCACATTCAACTTGCTCGGAAACAATGTGGCTAAAGTAGATGTTGACGCGCTCCTCAGGAAACTTCCCGCCACTGCCTCATCGGTAGACATTAATGCTGCTCTTGACGGCGAGTGGCAGACTCAAGTATCAGCATCAGAGGACGGCAAAACAGTAAACTTTGCTGACGGAGGAGGCTACCGCTTCCACGACGGAAATCTCATGCCAATATCAGCAACCTTCATGAATATGACCTTCAGCAGTACGGACATAGAGGCGGGCACTACGACATTGTCGGGTATAGCTGTAGAAGAAGTAGTTGACGTAAGCAGCGGAACACCTAAATATAACACTGTCTATTCTGTCTTGAACGCCAAGACCGCGAAAGTCTCTCACCTGTTCGGGAATGTGTACCTGATCTCTGACGTGAGCCCATATCCTGTCATAGATGTATCACTATTAGCGATGTTTGACGGCGGCAAGCTCTCAATTATCAGCGAGGCCTACACTACGTACAACGGCGTTGTTGAGGAGAACCGCGCAATATTCATCACCAGCAAGACGACAGAGAGCAATATAACTAACCTCAGTGAGTTTATCGGCTCGTCGTGGAAGTCCTCTCTGAATGTCTTGGACGTTTACGCAGATGATGAAAATTTCACATTGCTTGACGTGGACCTTGCGAGCTTTGATGTGTCGTTCCCTTCCGCAGACATAGAGAACAAGAAACTTACTCTCTCCCTCAACGCGAGGGTAACGACTCCAGAGCAGACAATCCCTGTTGAGAATCTCTCTGTTGTCCTGAACGTGAAGAGGGCCGGCTATAACGTATTGTTCGGCGAGGCTGAGAGCGGGGATCTGTTCACAGTAACGCTGATCACTGACAGGCTGGCGATAATTACGGGAGATATAGGCTACACACGGAAAGACTGGTACGATGTAGACTTCTTAGCTGTCGTGCAGAAAGTTGACGCAGAGTAACAACAATAACACTCCCCCCTCACACAGCAGGGGGAGTATTTCTTATCCGGCCTTGAAGTTGTACACCGGCTTCATGACTTCGACAATCTCTACACTGTCAGCAATCACGTCAATAATATCATTGAGGCTCTTATAGGCCATCGGGGACTCGTCGAGCGTCCCTTCACTCACGGAAGTTGTGTACACTCCCTTCATTGAGGCTCTGTACTCGTCGAGGCTGAGGGATTCTTTGGCTCTGGTGCGTGAGAGAATCCGTCCGGCTCCGTGAGGTGCTGAGTAGTTCCACTCGGGATTTCCCTTCCCTCTGGCCAAGACCGAACCGTCCCGCATATTTATCGGGATTAGCACGAGTTCTCCGGCATGGGCTGCTATTGCTCCCTTGCGTAGAATCATCTCGTCGGTGTCTATGTAGTTGTGCACCGTGTGGAAGGATTCCCCGCCGGTTAAGCCGGTCCTTGAGAGCAGGACTTCGGCAATAGTCTCCCTGTTTCTGCGCGCGAAGTCTTGGCAAATCTTTATGTCGTGAAGGTAGTTGTTGAGGTTTTCACCGTCTACCCAGCACAAATCTTCAGGGGTCTCACTCTTCATTGCTTCGGACTTCAAAGCCTCAAGTGCCGCCTGAATTTCTCTCTGCCTGCCCTGTTCCTTGTAGGTCCTGATGATTTCGTTGCGTTGGGAGATATAGTCCCTCTTCCAGCGGTCGAAGATTATCGCTAACTGCTGGTAGTAGCTCGCTGCCTGCCTTCCCAAGCTACGGCTTCCAGAGTGAATCACGAGGTAATTCGTTCCGTCCTCCGTTCGGTCAATCTCGATGAAGTGATTTCCTCCTCCGAGTGTCCCGAGACTGCACGCTATCCTTCGTAAGTTGCTGAGGCTCAGATAACAGCGCAAGGGTGTCAGGTCAAAACGCTTCTGGGGTCTTGGCCAGACGTTGTAGCCTGAGGGCACGTAGTGAGCAGCCTCGTCGAAAGCCGCAAAGTCTATTTCCTGCCGGCCGAGATTCACCGTGAACATTCCGCACCCGATGTCAACTCCGACAATGTTCGGGACCGCCTTATCGTGAACGGTCATAGTTGTACCGATTGTGCAGCCCTTCCCTGCGTGAACGTCGGGCATTATCCGGATCTTTGAGCCTTCGGTGAACGGGTAATCGCACATCCGCCTTATCTGGTCTATTGCTTCGTCCTCGATGACTTTCGCGTAACATATGGCGGTGTTAATCTTTCCTGCTATCTCCATATTTGTGTCCTCCTTGACAATGTGAGATAAGATGTCCCGCGATTCTATCACTCATGTAAAGACGGCCAAAGCATTATGACTCAGTAGAATAGTGTATTCACTCCGGCAGGGCAAGAACTCCATGAACGGCAGAGAGGGAGCGGGGAGTCTGTGATGCCTCAATCTGTGATAAGAATAATCCCCCGCTTGTGCAGGGAACTCCGTCTACTCCTTCTCCATGAACGCCATCATTGCCGCAGCTGCCTTCTTCGCCCCGTCGACAGCGTGTACCACAGTCTTCGCTCCCGTAACGACATCTCCGGCCGCAAAGACCCCTTCCTTCGTCGTCATGTAGTTCTCATCCACAATGAGCAGTCCATTTTCTCCCGCAAGCAATCCGCTCGTTGTCCTCACTAGTTTTCCTCTGGGTACCTGACTGATTGCTATTATCGTCGAGTCCGCCTTAACCTGAATGCGTTCGTCCTCGTGCCCGATAATTTCGTCGTTGTCGCCATAGATTGTCTTGCAGAACACCGGCCCCTCGTCGGTGATCTCCTGAACCTGCATTCCCGTAACTATTTCCGCTCCGTCAAGTTCAGCGTAGGCCACCTCACTAGAACTTGCGGCTATTTCCTTGCCCATAGCGTAGAGTTTGACATCCTTCGAGCCGTTGCGTAGGGCAGTGCGGGCCACGTCCATTGCGGCATTTCCCACGCCGATAACCGCGACCTTGTCCCCTAAGTGGTGGGCTTTGGGGTTAGTCAGGTAGTTCATTGCGAAGTGAACGTTACCGAGCGACTCGCCCTTGATGCCGAGCGTTCGTGGTCTCTCTGCACCGGTGCCGACGAAGATTGTAGCGTAACCGTCCCTGAAGAGGTCATCAATCATGAGGATGCTGCCTATTGTTGCGTTGAGGCGGATCTGAATCCCCATATCGGTTAATCTTCTCTCGTAGGTGTCAAGAAGGCTCTTTGGGAGTCTGAACTCCGGGATACCGTACTGCATGACGCCGCCGATTTTGCTCTTCCACTCGAAGATAGTTACGTGGTAGCCTTCACGGGCCATTAGGACGGCAACAGTGATTCCTGCTGGGCCGGAACCGATTACGGCAACCTTTTTGTTCTTGCGGTGGACTGGGACGGAGACGAACATACGGTCAAGGTACATTTCGGATATGTATTTCTCGATGCTTGAGAAGTGTACTGGGCTGTCTTTTCGGCCTCTGATGCAGTGTCCGGCGCATTGTTTGGCGTGGTTGCAGACTTCTGCGCAGACGGCTGAGAGCGGGTTGTTGTGGAAGAGTTTTTCTCCGGCCTCCATAAGTTTGTGCTGCTTGAAGAGCTGGATTATCTCGGGAATTGGTGTGTGTACCGGGCAGCCTTCTTGGCACATGGGCTTCTTGCAGTTGAGGCAGCGTTCAGCCTCTGTAACTATGTGTAACGGCATAGTGTTATCCCCCTTGAGTTATGGTATGTCTTAGTATGGTAAGTGAATTGCCTGCATTATATCACGCGGGGGGTTTGTGGCATGGGATGTGTTGCCTCCCAGAGTCTTAGTGATTGTGCAGTCCGTCAATCCTCCCGAACCCCGCACGATGCGTTGACCCCAAAGCCTTAGTGATTGTGTAGTCCGCAAAAAATTAACCCCCTGAAGTCTCCTCCAGAGGGCTAACACTCATCTTCTGCCTTTGTCGTAAACCTGCCCAAGTGCTTTCGGCGATCTGTTGTGCTTGCTGAAGAACACCAACAGCAATAACGTCAACACATACGGCAGAGGCCTCACGAGGTCATTATACGCTGAAGGAAGCCCAAGCTGATTAATCACCGCCGCACCCCCGCTCCGGGCAAACCCGAATATCAGACACGCAAACAGTGCCGGCAGTATTGACCAGTTCCCGAAGATTAATGCCGCTATCGACAAGTACCCATAACCCAGATATATATCCGGCGAGAAGTTCGCTGTTATCGAGTAAGCGAAGCTCATTCCAGCAATCCCCGACAAACACCCCGAGATGAACACCGCCAGCGTCCTCACACGATACACGTTGATTCCCGCAGCATCTGCCGAGTGAGGATTGTCCCCGCAGGCCCGCAAACGCATTCCGTAGGCCGTCTTGTAGAGCACGTACCACATCACTACTGCCACTAACACTATGATTATCTCGAACGGGTAGACTTCCTTGAACACCGCACCGACCACAGGTATTTCACTCAGGCCCGGTATAGTTATTCTCTCACTCGCTCCAAGTACGAACTTGTTGGCGTTGTTCCCAAAGAGTGAAGTGTTCAGGCTCTTAGTGAGAAAGCTCGTCAATGCCAGCGCAAGAATGTTCATAACCACTCCGCTTATTACTTGGTCGGCCTTGAACTTTATGCACAGTAGGGCGTGAAGAAGCGAAAACATTCCTCCCCCAATCACCGCAAACACAAACCCTGCGTAATACGGCACCCTTGAGGCCGCTCCGAACACTCCCGACAGAGACACAACTACCAGCGCACCAATGAACGCCCCGAACCCCTGAAATCCCTCAAGCGCAAGGTTGGTTACTCCGCTCTTCTCGCTGAAGATCCCTCCGATCGCCATTATGAACAAGGGAAGCGCAAAGCTCAGGCCGTCAATAATTATCATGTCAAGCATACTATTTCTTCCTCCTGTCCAGAACTGCAGAGCATGCCGCAAACGTCAAGATAAACGCCGCTATCAGGCTCGCAATCTCAGGCTCTATGTGTTGGCGCGAACTCATGTACACAGTACCCTTAGAGATTATCGTTATCAGGAACGACGCAAACACGCAGCCAATAGGGTTGTTCCCCCCCAACAACGACACCGCTATAGCGTCGAACCCCATAGACGGAACCACACCGGGCTGAATCGTCGCCAAGTACCCGCAGAAATACGACACCCCAGCAAGCCCAGCCAATGCCCCAGATAGCGTCATCGTGAATAGTGCCGTCCTGTTCACGTTCATTCCGGCGTAGTAGGCTGCCTTAGGGGATAACCCAACTGCCTTAATCTCGTAGCCGTAAGTCGTGCGCTCCAAGAACCAGTGAAGCAGCAATGCCGCAATTATCGCAAGAGGGAAGGCTAATGCTATGTCCATCTTGAGATTCTCCCAGCGGAAACCGCTCAAGGTCAGACGAGCCGAGTCAACAACAGCCTTGCTCTGTCGTGATACGGGGTTGATGTAGAACACGTTAATGTAGAACGTTATGACGTACATTATTATCGAGTTGAGCATTATTGACGTTACGACTTCATTGACGTTGAAGCGCGACTTAAGCCACCCGATTAACGCTCCCACAATTGCTCCAGCCAAGAGCCCGGCCAAGACCACAAGCACCCTCGAGGGAATGACCCCCGCGAGCATGTGGGCAGTGATTCCCGCAGCGAGCATCTGACCAGAGACTCCGATGTTGAAGAATCCTCCCCTCATCGCCAGTGCCACAGAGAGTGAGGCGAAAATCATCGGGGTCATTGCGTCAAGGAAGCTCATGAAGTCCGTGAACATGTTCTGACGGCCCGAATACCTCGCCTTCTCCATAAGCCCCGAACCCTGAAGCAGATTCATATACGCCGCTACTGGGTCCTTGCCCATTAACCAGAGAATCAATGCCCCAAATAACAGGCTGATTACTATTGCGAGGCAGGATAACGTGAATTTTCTCATGCTGTTTTTCCCACTCCCATCATGTACAAGCCAATATCGTCTACCGTGAGTTCTCCGGCCGGGGCTATCTTGTTTATGCCGCCGTTGTAGATTACCGCAATCGTGTCGGCGCAGTCCATAATCTCGTCAAGGTCAAGTGAGATTAACAGCACTGCAGCTCCCCTGTCCCGTTCGGCTATTATCTGCTTGTGAATGTTCATGACCGCTCCGGCATCGAGCCCCCTCGTAGGCTGCATGAAGATTATCAGCGGGGTTCTCATGTCGACTTCTCGGGCAATGATAGCTTTCTGCTGGTTCCCGCCGGACATTTCCCGGGTTATCGTGTCCATTCCGTTGCTGCTGCGGATGTCGAACTCTGCCTCGAGACGCTTGCCGTGTTCGTCAAAAGCTGCCTCGTTGATTACTCCTTTGCGCGAGAACTTCGGAATGTAGTACTGCCTCAATGGGAAATTGTCCCGAAGAGTGAAGTCCAGTACAAGCCCTACGTTGTGCCGGTCCTCTGGAATATACGCAATCCCCGCGTTGATCCGTTCACGCACGCTCGCTCGGGTAATGTCTTGGCCGTTGAGGGTGATTCTTCCCGAAGAACTCTGAACGAGCCCAGCGATTGAGTCGGCTAATTCGTTCTGCCCGTTGCCGGAGACTCCAGCCACAGCGAACACCTCCCCGGAGTGAATCGTGAACGTTACGCCCTTGACCGCATCGAGTCCCGCAGACCCCTTGACGGTCAGCCCCTCAACGTTCAGCACAACTTCCCCGAACTTTGCGGGTTCTTTTGGCGTGGTGAATGAGATTTCTCGTCCAACCATCTGGCGGGCCATCTCGTCAGTTGTCGTTGTGGCTACGTCGAGGATTGATACCAGCTTTCCCCTGTTGAGTATCGCGCAACGGTCAGCTACGGCCTTAATCTCGTTGAGCTTGTGGGTGATGAGAATGATAGTCTTTCCTCCCTGCCGGAGTCCCTCAACGATTTTCAGGAACGACTCTATTTCCTGCGGGGTCAAGACTGCTGTTGGTTCGTCGAAGATTAGTATCTCTGCCTCGCGGTAAAGCATCTTCAGAATCTCGACCCTCTGCCGTGAAGCTACGTTGAGGTTCTCTATCACGTCCTCTGGGTTGATCTTGAGGCCGTAACGTTCGGACAGTTCGGCTATGTCGTGATTGGCCTTCTTGATGTCTACGGAGGGGAAAAGCCCGAGAATTTTTCTCTCAGGCTCAAGGCCAAGAATTATGTTCTCAGCTACGGTATAGTTCGACACCAGCCGGAACTCCTGATGTACCATGCCTATGCTTAACTGTGTGGCGTAACGAGGGGAGGCTATCCGCTCACGTTTGCCGCGAATGATTATCTCCCCTTCGTCAGGCTCATACATTCCGAACAGCATACTCATCAACGTTGATTTCCCTGCACCGTTCTCGCCGAGAAGAGCAAATATCTCACCCTTGTTGATTGAGAGCGACACGTCTTCATTGGCGATTATGCCGGGAAAGCGTTTGGTTATGTGCCGGAACTCTACTATTGGCTCACTCATTTACTCTGCGTCCAATCCTACAAAGTTATCCGGCATTGTCCCGCTTCTCGATGAGGCAGGCAGAATCTTACCGGCCTTCAGGAGTGCCAATACTGAGTCGAGTTTGGCTATTGCGTCGCCGGTGAGCTGATTGCGTCCCGGAGTCCTCACGTAGTCAACGGAGTCGTCCTTCGCACCGAGCAGAACATTACCGCCCTTGAACTTCCCCGCAAGAATCTCACCCAGAACCCGAGCGTTGTTCTTGCCCATAACCTTTAGGGAGCTCGTTAGGATTACGTTTGCATCCCCGTTCCTGCCGTCATTGAACTGGTCAGCATCACAGCCGATTACGCACACTCCCTTAGCCTCTTTTGCTGCGGTGAACACTCCCATTCCAGCACCTCCGGCCGCCACGAAGAGCACATCACAGCCTTCACGGATAAGTGCCTGACCAACGATTTTGCCGTTCGCCTGGTCGATGAATGAGCCGATATAGTTCCCCCCTACGGATTTTCCCGTTACGTCGGTCCCGGAGTATGAGGGCAGCTCGACTATTTCGGCCTTAGTCCCGAAGTGCCTGTTTGCGTAGTTCACTCCGGACATGAACCCGTATTGATAGTTGACGTTTGTCGGGAAAGCTATACCGTTGACGACCGCGACTTTGTTGGTCTTTGTTGTGAGGGCCGCAGCGACTCCCGCGAGAAATCCGCCTTCCTCCTCAACGAACATCATAGCGTAGATGTTCTCAACGGACACGGTATTTCCCGAACTGTCAGAGGGCCAAGTGTCGACCAGCAGGAATTTCACGTCTGGATTGTCGTCGGCAACTTCGGAAATCCCCGAGAACTGGAACCCCACGCACACGATTGCGTCATAGTCAGCAACAATGCTCTCAATCGTCTTGACGCATGAGGCAGGGTCCCCGCTGTCGTCCTGAATAACGGTAACCGTCGCTTCAGGGTGAGCCTTCTGGAACTCTAGGAGCCCGTTGTAGTTGTCCTCGTTGAAGCCGCCGTCGTGAACGTCATTAGGTGAAGTAACAATGGCGACCTTCAGGCCCTCAGCCGAGCACACGCCGGAAAGGGAGAACACTAACAGCATAACTACGAGTAGGGAAAATAAACGCTGCTTCATGAATAAACACCTCGCTAAAAATTTTTAGGATGCCATAATTATAATCTAGTTTTGGGGAGTTGTTATGCATGGATTGAGGGAGAGTGAGTGCAGAGAAATAGAACATGTTCTATTAATTAATCAACGCCTCTAGGGTAGAATAAACTCATCACATTTCACAGGAGAATCAATTATGGACTACAGGACAGAACATGACACTATGGGAGAAATGAGGATACCTGCTGACCGTTATTGGGGTGCGCAGACCCAAAGAAGCTCCGAGAACTTTTCGCCCAACGTTGAGAGGATGCCATACGGGATAATTCGTGCGCTCGCTGTGGTCAAGAAGGCCTCAGCAATCGCCAATAACAAAGCCGGACGACTCGATGACAGACGCAGGGACATAATCATACGGGTTTGTGATGAGATTCTCGTGGGCAGGCTCGACGGACATTTCCCGCTGGTTGTGTGGCAGACCGGCTCAGGGACTCAGACGAACATGAACGTCAACGAGGTCATAGCCAACAGGGGCAACGAGTTAGCGGGAGAAAAGCTCCTTCACCCCAACGACCACGTGAACATGTCCCAAAGCTCAAACGATACTTTTCCGACGGCAATGCATATTTCTGGTGTCCTCGAGGTCAACAAGCACCTTCTGCCCGCCCTCGATGAGGGAATAGCTGTACTTGGCCGGCTGAGAAGCGAGAACATGAACATCATCAAGACTGGACGCACACACCTTCAGGACGCAGTGCCGATAACGTTCGGTCAGGAGATTTCCGCGTGGGAGGAGATGCTGAGGCATGACCGCGAGAACTTGGCCGAAGCCGTTAAGAGCCTCTACCGTCTCGCTTTGGGCGGAACTGCTGTAGGTACGGGGCTGAACGCTCCGAAGGGGTTCGCCGAGTCCGCTGCCGAAGAGATTGCGGCGCTCACAGGTTGTCCGTTCACGACCAGCCCCAACAAGTTTCACGGCCTAACGTCATTCGGAGGGGTTGTGTACGTTCACGGTGCTGTGAAGGCACTTGCTGCGGACCTCATGAAGATTGCTAACGACATACGGTGGCTGTCTTCCGGGCCTCGCTGCGGGCTTGGGGAGATATTCATTCCCGAGAATGAGCCGGGAAGCTCGATAATGCCGGGCAAGGTCAACCCTACTCAGTGTGAGGCAATGACTATGGCAGCGGTTCAGGTCATGGGCAATGATGCGGCAATAGGTTTTGCGGCCAGTCAGGGGAATTTCCAGCTCAATGTCTTTCTGCCCGTGATGGCGTATAACTTCCTTCAGTCGGTCAATCTTATTGCTGAGGTCTTCAAGTTCTTCACTCGGAAGTGCCTTACCGGGATTCACCCCAACACTGAGAAGATGAGTGAGAATCTTGGGAAGTCGTTAATGCTGGTTACTGCGCTGAACCCCTACGTAGGCTACGAGAACGCCGCCCGGATCGCCAAGAACGCCCACGAGAAGAATATTACCCTCAAGGAGTCTGCAATCTCTTTGGGTCTGCTGACTGCTGAACAGTACGACGAGTATATTATTCCGGCAAAGATGGTGTGAATTAACACTGGGGGCTTGACAAAAAGTTACTCAACCCGTAAAATTCCCCGCTTAGAGTAAAAATTCAGCTAATGGAGGTAAGTAACAGTTAGTAACAAGCTATAAAACTGTTATAAATCCTTCGCAAATTTATTATAACGAAAGGAGGTAACCGTTTACAGAGACTCTTGCTCCTCCATAATTTTCTGGGCTGATAGGTGATATAATTCTGTCTAAT
>JAFPZI010000068.1 GCA_017417365.1 Synergistaceae bacterium | reverse complement strand
GTCTCGAGGCAGTGAGCATTTCCGCCGCCAACAGTCCATTCTGCACCATTGGCAACACGGTCAACCACGAGCTGGTACGTCCCCTCAGGCCCGGTAGCCAGAGCGTCGGCAATCTCAGGGTTGCTCACTATGTCGAACTCGTTATCCGTAACCTGAACATCATAGTACACTTGGTTATCCCACATGAACGAATGAGCCGCCAATTCACGCACCTTCGTACCCTGCACCAAAACACGCCCGTTCACTGACAGGAAAAATTCTCCCTTAACGTCGTATTTCTCTACCGGCTCGTTGTAGGAGATATTCATCATCTTCGACAGCTTGTCTATTATCACGTCCCGCTGATCTCTGAGGTCGTTAGCGTTCTGGTCCATAGCTTCGGCGTTCGAGATTCGCAGGTTCAGTTCAGCAAGGTTGTAGAGCATCCTGTTTGCGTCGTCTACTGCCTGCTTTACCTCCATGTTCACGGACTCATTGTAGGTGTTGAAGCTGTCGACGAGATTCCCGAGCATTAGGCCCAAAGAGTTTGCGCTCGTTACGAGGGCCTGACGCGCTGAAGTGTCCTCCGGGGTCTGCTGGAGGGTCTGAATGTTCGTGAAAAACGTATCCATTGCCGCACGAATCCCAGAAGAGTTTGGCTCAGAAATATAGTGCTGTATCGAGTCGTAGAGGTCATTGACCTTCTCCCAATAGCCCAAAGTCGCCTGAACGTCCCGGAACTGGAAATCTAGAAATTCATCACGGATCCTCTCGATGTCAGACGCTATCATCCCCTGCCCGAGCTGCCCGACTCCCGGAATGTCCTCCGGCGAGGCAGTCGCGAAATTCACCCTCTGGCGGGAATATCCTTCTGTGTTCATGTTCGAGATGTTGTGCCCGACTGTCTGCATCCCCAAACGGAACGCGTTCAAGGCACTTCTGCCCATCTCCAAGCCGCCGAATGTACTGCTCATCTTATCCTACCCCCTGAAATCTGCTCCGCCAGTCTGCGAAACCCTGTCGCCGTTGAGCCTGCGAAATTCAGAGAGCAGCATTGACGTAAATTTTTCGTTCTGGTCTATGAGGCCGTTGATTACTATCATTTCACCCTTAAGCACAAAAATGGACTGCGTTAATCTGTCCACAGCCCCACCGAATATCGCTCTCTCCTCATTGTCCATCACGGACTCAAGAGACCCGGCTCTAGGTTCACACGAGAACTTTGCGGCCAACCTTCTGGCCAAGTCCGCACGCCTCCCCTCGCAGGTCTGAGCCTCGAAGAATATGTCCCGAGTCTCATCCATGAGGGCATTCACCGAGTCTACGTCGCGTTCACTCATGGCCGCTCGCTGGTCCCGGATAGCGTCTATCAGGTCGTCAATGCAGTCTGCCTCATCCGTTACTGCATTAATCAGCTCCTCGATTTCCGAACGCATAGCTCAATCATGCTTCAGCCGCGTCCAAGATTCCGGCTATGTAGAGAGCGTTCGCTACCTTGTCCAGCGGTGGGGTGTAGCTCCCTGAATCTATCTGTGTCTTGAGGGCAGCAACTTTGTCTTCACGGATTTCCGGGATGTTCTTCATCTCTGCATTGACCCTCGCGAGCAATGAGCCGAATGAACTGATGTCCGCATTGTCCGACTCCTGAGAGTATCCGCTGTTGTATGACACACTGCGCCTGGATTTCTTGCTCTGCAGGGCATCTAAGTTGTACTGCCCTGATATTCTGCCGACCATGTATAATGCCTCCTTGCTGTGTGGGATTGAATATTGCTCTGATTTGTAATAGTTTTCGGTAATTCGCGGGATTATCTTTACTGCAGGTCGGCAAAAAAATTACTCCCCCGTTTTCTGAGGGAGCATTTCGTTACTTCATCTCCAGCGAAGAAAGAATCTCTATCAATGCGTCGCTGTTAATTCCCATTCCCGAAGCGATTATCAGCATGTAGAAATCCTCATCGCCCATAATCATTGCCTGACTGTTCCCACCGTGAAATTCGAACGTGTAATTCCCGTCCGAGTCCTTCTCTGGTGCAGTCCCGCCTAGCTCAAGTGAGAACCTCGAAGCCAATTCACCAATAGTGCTGCCGTTTGGGGAGTCCGTAGTGATTGTGAGGGAGGACGATTTGTCCCCAGCAACAACGGACACCACAGGCCCCTCTTCACTTGCGGTCCAGCCTTCAGGGACATCAAGCGAGAAGTGCCGGAACTCCGCAACATCCCCCCAAGCACTCGCACTCCACACTAACAGCAGGCACAATGCTAAACGTTTCATGACTTCCTCCTTATGTTCACGAGATTCAGCCTCAACGCGTTAGTTACCACGCAGAAGCTCGACAAACTCATAGCCGCAGCACCGAACATAGGGTCAAGTTTCAGCCCCCAAAGCCCGGCAGCAAGAGGTATCCCTATCACGTTATAGACGAAGGCCCAGAAGAGATTCTGCCGAATGTTCCTGAGTGTCGCACGGCTCAACCTCACAGCAGCAGGCACATCGAGCAAATCACTCTTCATCAGCACAACATCAGCGGCATCTATTGCAACGTCGGTCCCGGCACCTATGGCTATTCCTGTGTCCGCGCGCGTCAAGGCAGGAGCGTCGTTGATTCCGTCCCCAACCATAGCCACGCGCCCTTTTTCCTGAAGACTGCGGATAACGCTCTCCTTACCGTCTGGCAGAACTCCCGCAATAACCTCATCAACCCCAGCCTGTGAACCGATTGCTTTGGCAGTGCGCTCGTTGTCGCCGGTGAGCATTACGACTCTTACCCCAAGTTCCTGAAGTTCTTTCACGGCCTGCTTGCTCTCGGGCTTCATTGTGTCGGCAACCGCGATAATCCCCAAAAGCTCATCATCACGCGCAAACATCAAGGGAGTTTTCCCCTCCTCAGCGAATCTCTCGGCCTCACGGGAATATCTCTCACTCACAGAAACCTTCTCGCCGATGAAGTTGACGCTTCCCCCGAAAAGCTCAAGCCCGTTGTTTAGTGTGGCACTGAGTCCGTTGCCGGGAAGTGCTCGGAAGTCCTTGACGTTCAGTGCGGAAACTTTCTGCTCCTTTGCGGCCTCAACAATTGCGCGGGCTAATGGGTGCTCGCTCTTGGCCTCAAGCGAATATGCGAGGGTCAATAGTTCGTCCTCCATGATGTCGCCTGCTGTGAGAATGTCCGTAACTTTTGGGGTCCCGCTGGTGATTGTGCCGGTCTTGTCGAGGGCGGCTATCTGGATTTTTCCGGCCTGCTCGATGGATTCGGCGGTCTTGAAGAGTATACCGTTCTTGGCACCCACACCGTTACCGACCATGATAGCTACGGGAGTCGCGAGCCCCAAAGCACACGGGCAGCTTATGACCAACACGGCTATTCCGTAAGAGAGTGCCTCACCGAAGGGCTTACCCGCGAACATCCAGCCGACTACGACAAGAACAGCAACACCAATCACGAAGGGCACGAAGACCCCGCAGACCTTATCGGCAATTCCGGCAATGGGAGCCTTAGTTGCAGCGGCATCACTAACCATCCGGATAATCTGTGATAGCGTTGTGTCCTGACCGACTCGAGTGGCCTCACACTTGATGAACCCTGACTGATTAACCGTAGCCGCAGAGACTGGGTCGCCGGGGGCCTTGTCGACTGGAATGCTCTCACCGGTTAGGGCTGACTCGTTGACCGCGCTGACACCCTCGAGAATAACGCCGTCAACTGGGATGTTTTCTCCGGGCCTGACGACGAAGACGCTGCCACGCTGGACCTGCTCAATAGGCACGGTAAGTTCTTGGCCGCTGCGGATGATGTTTGCGGTCTTGGGTGCTAACTTCATGAGTCCCTTGAGAGCGTCAGTAGTACGGCCTTTGGAGCGGGCCTCAAGCATTTTCCCAATCGTTATGAGTGTGAGAATCATTCCTGCAGACTCAAAATATAGGTCATGCATTGCGAATTGTCCGGCACTCTCTCCAGTCATCATGAACAGAACGTAGACGCTCCAAGCGAAAGACGAGAAGGACCCCATAGCCACGAGGGTATCCATGTTAGGTGCGAGGTGAGTTAGTGAGGTGAAGCCGGAGATGAAAAATTTCTGGTTGATTACCATGATTATTCCGGCCAAGAGCAATTGTGCTAGTCCCTGAGCTACGTTGTTGCCGGTGAAGAATGCAGGCAGAGGAAGACTAATCATGTGGCCCATCGAGAAATACATTAGGGCAAGCAAGAATATCAATGACGCTGTGAGCCGCCGCTTGAGCTTTGGGGTTTCGTGGTCTGCGAGGGCTTGTTCTTCCTGAGCGTGTGAGACTTGTGCGGAGGGTTCGGGGGTCTTGAGGCTCGCACCGTACCCGGCTTTCTCTACGGCAGCGATGACTTCGGAGGGGAGGGCTGTACCGTCAACGGTCATTGAGTTTGTGAGGAGGCTGACGGCACAGGAAGTTACCCCGGGTAGTTTCTTGACGACACGTTCGACGCGTGCGGAACAGGCAGCGCAGGACATGCCGGTAACGTTGTAGGAATCTGACATAAATTTTCACGACCTCTTCTAGAGTTATGATGATTTATGTCATTATAGCCGAATTATCTGCGGACTATTAACCCCTTTACGAATCTGAGCACCTGCCAGATGCCGACAGACCCAAGAAAGACCCTGCACACTGCTTTTGCCATACACATACGCATAATTCTCTGTTTGGAGCGTGAATATATGCCTTGCTGCTTGAGGTGTTCTGCGGTCATCCTCCATGAGGAGCGGAGGTGTCCGAGCATTTCACGTATGCTGACGTGCCGGACCTCATAGCCGTAATGGGCCAGGATAACGCGGTTCCTGCACCTCTCACGCCAGCCAGTTGACACAACAAGCAAAAGGGTCTGGAACTTCTGCCCAAAGTACCAGTCAAGTTCCTTCTGCGAAAACACTCCTGAAGTGCCCTTCTCTACCATGTCGACGAGCTCAAAGAATTGCGTAGTTCTTCTTCTGGGGGCGTAGAAAGAGTTGAAAATATCCCCGCCGGTTTTCTCAGCGTTAGACTTTATCTTGGCCAAGTCAATCACGACATCAGGATTATGATAACAGCCGGTAGTAATTGATGCGCCTTTACCCTTAAGGAGCATATCGCGCCTAAGGTAGTTCTCCGGGTACACGTCGGAAATTCTGGCGTAAGTTTCGCGGTCAGGGATTTTGCGGAAGACCTCAGCGTCGAAAATTGTACCTGTCGGGTGGTCATACTCTATGAACTTGGCCATAGCCTGTATGCCGGTGTAGACTCGTGTTTTGCTGGAACGTTCGTAGCCGTCCCTCAAGAGGGTAATTCCGTTGTCCTCTGCCCAGCCGAGCGCGCTGATTAATTCGCTGATGTGTTCACCATTGATTCTGTCGCGGCCCATTACGAGATAGAGCCAATCGCCCTGCCCGAGTCCGAGCACTCTGAACCAGTTCAGTTGGGGGCCTAAATTTTTCTCGTTGCGGAAATATCTGAAACGTGGATCGTGAATCTGTGATAGGGCTTCCTGTGTGTTATCTGTTGAGGCGTTATCACATGCGACAACTTCTAAGCGCGGGTCATCTGAGACAAGAATATTACTGATAACTTTTACTGATGCCTCAGCGTTGTTGTAGACGGGTACGCAGAACGACACGACAGGCCTGACTCCTGACTCCTGACTCCTGACTCCTGACTCCTGACTCCTGACTCCATTATATTATTACTCACTTTGTCAACCTCACTTCATGCTATTCTTCAGTTCACTTATTGCGGTATTGAGCGCGTCCTCCGCTCCCTCCGCATTCGTGCTCCAACCCTGAGCGCAGAACGGACTCCCTCCGCCCTTACCCCCAAGAAGCTCCATCGCCCTCCTGAACGCCGGCCGAACATCAACCCCCTTGTTCTCCTTGTGCGTCCCGAACATCAAGAACGCCCCCTCACTGTTCCCACCAGCCAACAGAGCAACAACTTCACGCCTCTCTGTGAGGAGCCTGAAGAGGTGTTTCACTTCCTCCTGACCCGCTGACGGAGCAATATACTTCACAATTCTACGCTCCCCGAAATTCTCGGCACCCTTCACTAAGTCCTCCGCTAAGGGCCTCAAGAATCTCTCCAGCGTCGCCTCGTTCTCTGCCTTGAGTGAGTGAATCTGATTCTTCAGGCTCGCAATCTTGTCGTTGATGCCGTCGTAACCGCAGACCAATTCAGCTTCTGCCTTCCTGACCTCACGGTGGACAGAGTCAACCCACATATATGCTGCCCTCCCGCACCTGAGATAAATTCTTGACCCGCCCTTGTGGTTCTCGACCGACGTAACCTTCACCAGCCCCACTTGCCCCGTTGAACTCACGTGGACACCGCAGCACGGTACGTAGTCGACACCCTCAACTTTGACGATCCTTATCGGGAGTTCTGCGTCCTCTGGAGGGAGTTTGCGAGCGTTTGCTTTGACCTCATCAATGCTCGGGTAAATCACCTCTACGGGAATATCCGCCCACACAGCTTCATTCGCCGCACGTTCCGCCTCAAGGATTGCGCTCATGTCCGCAGGGGTATCGGTGTCTATTGAGACGTTCTCGCCCTCAATCCTCATGCGTGCCGTGTGAATCTGGCTGAGGTTCCACAGGCTCCCGGCAAAAAGGTGTTCGCCTAAGTGCTGCTGCATAAGTTCAAACCTCCGGGACCAGTCAATGACTCCTAGAACATGTTCTATTTTTGGTGCTGACGCTAGAACGTGGACAATCTCTCCGCCCTTCTCGAAGACTTCAAGCACATCTATTCCGTCAATTGTGCCTAAGTCGCAGGGCTGGCCTCCTCCGCTCGGGTAGAACAAAGTCTGATTCAGGACAACGTGAAATCTCCCGTCATGCTCAGAACACGAGAGAATTTCTGCGTCGAACTCTCTGGCGTATAGGTCCTCATAGTACAGCTTTCTTGTCATGGTTAATTCTGCCTCAATGGATAAAGTTTTCAGGGAGATTATATCAGTAATTCCTGATGCGGTGCAGAATTTTCCAGATGCCTAGAGGCTCAATTATGCTCCGTATTGCGGACTTCACGGAGATATGAACTATTGCCGTGAGGGTGCAGCAGCTCATAATCACCTGCCTAGTGAAGGAGTATGTGCCCTTGTCCTTGAGGTGGGATTTCGTGTCTCTGTAGGCCCTGAGAATGTTTCTGACCATTTCGGGAATGCCGATATACCTCACTGGCTGTCCGTAATGGGCCATCTGCACGGGGTCTCTGCACCACATCCTGAACCAGTACGATACGTGTGCGCACATCGTGTAATATTTCCGCCTGAAGAATTTATCCTTCTCCCTGCGCGTGAATGTTGGGAGCTCGTCAATCATGTCTATCTGCTCGTAGAACTGCCTAAGCTTTCTGGGGGGCGCAAAGTAGGCTTTCTCTATCTCCGCAGCGTATTCGACTTTCGAGACGACTTTAGCCTTGTCCGTCGCGAACCCACCCACACCGACTCCGCTGTGCACGAATGCTCCCCTGCCCTCCAGAAGCATATCACGTATAGCGTAGTTCTCCGGGTACATGTCCGCAATGCTGAAGTAGTGTTCACGTTGGGGAATGGCCATGAGGTTTTCGCGCCTGTAGATTTCGCCGGTCTGGTGGTTGTAGCCGACGAAGTTAATCATTGCGTCAATCCCGCTGCTAATGCTCAGGGCGTCCCTGTGGTGTCCGTGATCCTTGAGGTAGACGACTCCGTTTTCGCGGGCCTGTTCGAGGAGGGCAATTAGGGGACTGACTCCGGCTCCCTGCATCATGTCGCGCCCCATTACGAGATAGAGCCATTCGCCCCGTCCGAGTTCTAGGGAGTGCAGCCAGTTTTTGTGTGCACCGAGATTGGCGGTGTTGCGGAAGTACTTGAAGCGTGGGTCATGAATCTGTGAGAGGAGGGATTGTGCGTCGTCGGTAGAAGCGTCGTCGCTCACGATGACTTCAAAGCGTTCGTCTGGTGAAGTCAGCAGGGAAGTTACTATCTTGAATGCGCCTTCGGAATTATTGTATACGGGTATGCAGAACGAGACAATAGGATGGTCTGGTCTGGTTTGCTCAAAAGCGTAACACTTTCACTCATCTTTGTCAACCTCGCTTGTGAGAAAATTTTTCTGTGTGAATGAATTATAATACACGCATAATCAAAGGAGGGATGAATAATGAATGACATTGACGAGAGACGTTACGTAACTCTTGAACTCCATGATGCCCAGCTAGAACGTATAGAGGCACTTATTGAGCGCAACTTGGCACGTCAGGAAGCCATAGCAGCCAACATGAGGGCGGATATAGGAGAGCTTAGGGGCGAAATCAGAGCCATTGATGCGAAGGTTGACGGCTTGGAGAAGAAAGTTGACGCTAGAATCGATGGCCTGGAGAAGAAGGTTGATGCCAGAATCGACGATTTGGAGAAGAAGGTTGATGCCAGAATCGACGGCTTGGAGAAAAAATTTGATGCCAGAATCGACGGCTTGGAGAAGAAGGTTGATGCCAGAATCGACGGCTTGGAGAAAAAATTTGATGCCAGAATCGACGGCCTTGAAGATTCATTGGTCCTGACAAATTCACGCATTGACGACCTCAAGAATGAACAGTCCAACAATCTAGCCAAATGGGGGATCATCATTGCTGTAGGTGTGTGCGTGGTTCAGGTAATAACGTCAATAATTTTACGCTTCGTATAAATTCAAGGAGGTATACACATTTTGAGCAGAGTTTTCAACTTCAGCGCGGGCCCGGCAGTCCTTCCAGAAGAGGTCTTGCGCACCGCACAGGCAGAATTGTTAGAGTACGGCACTTCAGGAATGTCAGTAATGGAGATGAGCCACAGGTCAAAAGATTTCGAGGATATACTATTCACAGCAGAAGCCGACCTCCGAAAACTCATGAACATTCCCGAGAATTATCGGGTGCTGTTCCTTCAGGGCGGAGGCTATTCACAGTTCGCAATGATACCCATGAACCTAATGCGCAACAGAGCAGCGGACTACATAGTTACCGGCCAGTGGTCGAAGAAGGCAGCAAGTGAGGCCAAGATTTTCGGCACAGTCAACGTGATAGCCGACTCAGCCGACAAGAATTACTCCTACGTCCCGGACCTGTCTGACCTCAAGATTACCCCGGAGGCCGACTACGTATACATCTGCCAGAACGAGACCGTTCACGGCACAACGATTAAGGCACTCCCCAACACTAAGGGCAAAACCCTAGTCGCCGACATATCGTCAATGTTCCTAAGCGAACCCCTCGACGTGAGCAAGTACGGCGTAATCATGGGAGGCGTCCAGAAGAACGTCGGCCCGGCCGGTGTGGCAATAGTAATCATCCGTGATGACTTAATCCGTGATGACGTTCTGCCCTTCACCCCAACAATGATGAAGTACAAGACCCACGCCGACAACAAATCCCTCTTCAACACCCCTCCTTGCTGGAACATATATATTTGCGGCCTGGTGTTCAAGTGGTTAATCAAGCTCGGCGGAACTGAGGCCATGAGGGAAATCAACGAGGCTAAGGCAAAAATCCTCTACGACTATCTTGACGGGTCGAAGCTCTTTCACGGCACGGTCGAGAAGAAGGACCGCTCAATGATGAACGTACCCTTTATCACCGGCAGCAAGGAGCTAGACGCGGAATTTTGCGCAGCCGCAGAGAAAGCCGGACTCCGCAACGTCAAGGGACATCGTTCGGTCGGGGGGATGAGGGCTTCACTGTATAACGCAATGCCTATTGAGGGAGTGAAGGCACTCGTTGAGTTCATGGCGGAATTTGAGAGGGCACACTAACATGCTGGCACCTAAGGAACGTAAGATTTTCTGCCTCAACAATATTGCGTCTGTGGGCTTGGCCAAGTTCAGGAAGGGCTATGAAGTTACTGACAACATCGACGAGGCCGCCGGGATTCTTGTGCGTTCTGCGGACATGAAGAGTATGAATTTCCCCGCTGGGCTCAGGGCAATAGCTCGTGCTGGAGCTGGGGTGAACAACATACCTATTGAGGCCTGCTCTGAGGACGGTATCGTTGTGTTCAACACTCCCGGAGCAAATGCTAACAGCGTCAAGGAACTCGTGATAGCGGCCCTGCTGCTTGCCTCACGGGACATTTTCGGGGGAATCTCTTGGGTTAGGGAGAACTCAGCAAATCCCGAAATCACCAAGACAGCGGAGAAGGCCAAGAAGAATTTTGCCGGCCACGAAATCAAGGGCAAGACACTCGGGGTTATCGGACTAGGTGCTATCGGTGTGCAGGTTGCGAATGCCGCCGTCGGTCTGGGAATGAACGTGCTGGGCTATGACCCGTATTTGTCGGTGAAGTCCGCATGGATGTTAAGCCCGATGGTCAAGCACGCTGACTCACCAGAAGAGGTCTACGCAGTCAGCGACTTCATCACTATTCACGTTCCGGCAATGGACTCGACCCGGCACATGCTCAATGCCGAAGCCTTTGCGAGAATGAAGACTGGCATAAAGATTCTCAACTTTGCTCGAGATGTCCTAGTCGATGAGGAAGCATTACGGGACTCCCTCACGAGCGGCCAAGTCTCACGCTACGTCTCTGACTTCCCGAACACGACGAGCGCGGCACTCCCGAACTCTATCGTTCTGCCTCACTTGGGGGCCTCGACGGAAGAAGCGGAGGACAACTGCGCGGTTATGGCGGCCCTTCAGCTACAGGACTACCTGGACAACGGCAACATCACGAACTCGGTGAACTTCCCGGAACTCAATGCTGGGACGTGCGGGGCTGAGGCGAGGGTCGCAATTCTCCACAGGAACATACCGAACATGCTCTCACAGATAACGTCATTCTTCGGGAGCAATGATCTCAACATCGAGAACCTGCAGAACAAGGCGCGCGGGAAATACGCGTATACTCTGCTGGATATTTCGCACAAGATGCCGGACGACACTACGGAGAGGCTGCGAGAAATTGAGGGAGTATTGAGGGTACGAAGGGTGAAGGAGAGAAGTTAGGGAGAAGAAAAATAGGGCCTCCTCTGAGTGGATCAGGGGAGGCTATTTTGTGCATTGGTAAGCAACAACAAAATAATTATGTGCTATAATTATCGTAACCAATTTGAATAACTTTAGCACATGGCTAGAGGGTGGATTCCTCTTGCTTACCTTAATTAGTGTTGCTTATTATACCACACTGAAAGAAGGGGGGCGGGTCGTGTGCATAAAGTTTTTCTGCTCACAAATTTTCATAGGAGGCGTTATCCATGAAGAAGTGTTGTGTTTTAGTGGTAGTAGTGGCTGTGCTTGTGTGGTCATCAGGAGCGTTTGCGGAACTGAGTATTACGGGCGATTTCGCAAGCGGTAAGGTTGCTGAGTACTATTCTTCTGTTGTGGCTCTGGAAGGCTATGAAGGTGGTAAGCTATATCATTGGGAACTCACCAAAGGTAAGTTACCGGACGGATTAAGTACAGAAGATGCTGGGATGGGTATACTGATACATTCAGAGAAATACGCCATTAGGCTCAAGGGAAGACCAGAGAAGGCAGGTATGTATACTTTTACCTTTAGGGTATATGACGTGGAAGATCCTTCTGATTACGCAGAAAAAGAGTTCTCTGTCGTGATTGAGGAGAATCTAGACCTCCCTGCGCCAGAGATTAAGGGTACATTCCCTGCTTCCGGCACTATAGGCAAGCC
>JAFPZI010000067.1 GCA_017417365.1 Synergistaceae bacterium | reverse complement strand
CTAATCCTAACGTCAGAAGCTCCTGACTCCCTCAAGGCACAAAAGCTCATTGACTCTGGAGCTGAAGTTCACACCCTGCCGAGCACTGACGGACGGATAAATCTTTCTGAAGCAGTGAAGTACTTGGCCGGGCGGGGAGTCCTAACGCTGATGGTTGAGGGCGGTGCGGAAGTTCTCGGGGGATTTCTCCGTGAGGGGCTGGCGGATTACGTGAAGTTCTTCATGTCTCCGAGAATACTCGGTGAGGGGAAAAGCATAACGGTTAATTCAGGATTTGGTGCGGTCAATGAGGCCTTCAGGCTTGAGGGAATGAAGCCGTCGAGTTTGGGGCAAGATATATTGCTGGAGGGGAGATTAACATGTTCACCGGACTTGTAGAAGAATTAGGGACAGTTAGGAGTTTCCGCCAGACTGGAGCATATTACACGCTTTCGGTTGAGGCCGGAATGTCTGGGGAATTGGTGCTGGGGCAATCTGTGAGTGTCAGCGGTGCGTGTTTGACGGTTACGCGTAAGGACGGGAGGACGTTTGACGTTGAGATGATGCGTGAGACTTGGGGGCGGACGTGGTTTGGGCGGGGGTTACGCGCTGGGTCCCGTGTGAACCTTGAGCGTGCTATGAGGCTCACGGACAGGCTTGACGGGCATTTGGTGCTTGGGCACGTTGACGGTGTTGCGAGGCTTGCGGAGATTCGAGGGGTTGAGACTCGGGAGGCGGTATTTGTGCCAGAGGACCGGGAACTTTTGCGGGGGATTGTCGAGAAGGGGAGCGTTGCTGTTGACGGGGTGAGCCTGACGGTGATTGACGCTGGGAGGGAGAGTTTTTCTGTGGGTCTGATTCCTGCGACACTTGAGGCAACGACTTTGGGGGGGCTTCGTGCTGGGAGCGTGATTAACCTTGAGACGGACATACTCGGGAAGTACGTTGCGAGGCTGACGGGGTTTGAGCCGGAAGAGAAGAGAGGGGACTACTTAGCGTCGTTGTTATCGTTATAAATACTTATTGACTTAGTGCCCCCCCTCCTGACGTATAATTTACGTAAATTTTTCACGTTACAGACACAAGAATAGTATCACGAGATTATTACGCTCGCAAAGGCTGGTGAAAAGTGAGGCTATGTGTTGAGTGTGCGTGGATAAAGGAGCTGGATAAATGGCCAAGACTGCGGAGACTTACGCGAAAGTAGCGGAGACGTTCACGAGGAAGGGCAATACTGAGTGGGCGAAGGCGAAGAGCGGTGAGGGCGATGAACATTACGGGATCGCTAAGGGTTTCTATGCCACAGCGGAGAAGGCGCGGCAGAAGGAACAGGAATTGCGGAGTAAGGGTTAGGAGGTGAAGTGCGTTATGAGTAAGTCAACGGGAGATGCTGCCGGAGGAGCTACGGTACTTGGAGTTATCGGTGGTTTGATAGGCGGGCCGTTTGGTGCTCTTGCAGGTGCTGCTATAGGAGGACTAATCGGCGGTGAAAATATGCTGGAATTGGGCAAGGAATTTGCCAATGCTACTCCTGCAAAAATTAGAGAGTCAGTGTCGTGATATGGCAAGAAAGATAGCCCGCGAAAATCCCGAAAAAGCTAGCGAGCTGTTCGATAAAGCAGAGGCTGCAGCGATAAAGAGACTTTCAATTGAAGCCGATAAACGCCAGCTTTCAGGCAGAGAAAGAGATCGTTTCATGGAATACGAAACACGTAGCGTTCAGGAAAAATACAAAGACTTGAAACGCTCAAACCTGCCACGCCGTTACTGGTAAAGGAGGCGAAATCATGTCAATCTTCAAAGGATTCACCTGCAAGTACTGCGGACGGCACGTAAGCTGGAACACCGACAAAGGCCCCCGCCCTCCAGCAAACGCTAACCAGTTCGACAAATGCCCCAAATCCCCCGACAAACGACACCGCTACGAGGAATCATAACCCCCAACGCACACGCTCCCCAAAACTTCAGGGGAGCATAATTTCTCTCAGGCTCTCAGTGTACGGCGGACGAGCTATCCCCTTCTCCGTAACTATTCCCGCAATCAATTCATGGTCCGTAACGTCAAACGCTGGGTTAATCACCTTCACTCCCTCTGGAGCCATCCTCCGGCTGTACCACATCTCCGTAACTTCCTCCGGCGGCCTCTGCTCTATCGGAATAATAGAACCTGTTCTATTTTTCATATCGATTGTCGAAGTCGGTCCCAGAACGTAAAACGGTATCCCATAGTACTTGGCCAATATCGCTACACCCGACGTACCAATCTTGTTGCACGCGTCCCCATTCGCCGCCACCCTGTCGCAACCAACAAACACCGCGTCAATCAGCCCCATCTTCATGACCTGTGAAGCCATGTTGTCGCAGATTAGCGTAGTGTCAACACCGTCCGCCATAAGCTCAAACGTCGAGAGCCTCGCTCCCTGAAGCAACGGCCGAGTCTCGTCGCAATACACCCTGAAGTTCATTCCCCGCTCACGTCCCAAGTGTATTGGTGCCAAAGCTGTACCGTATTTCGAGGTCGCCAGCTGTCCGGCGTTGCAGTGCGTGAGAATCCCGGCTCCGTCCTTAATCAGCGTCAGGCCGTGTTCACCGATCCTCCTGCACATGTCTATATCTTCTGACTTGATGGCCCTGCACTCTTCGTGAAGTAACTCCTTAATCTCGGGAATAGTTTTGCCGGCGTTGGAGGTTACTACTCTTTCCATTCTGGTTAAGGCCCAAGAGAGATTGACCGCAGTCGGGCGCGAGGAGTTGAGGTAGTCTTTTGCCTCCCGGAACTTGCGCAAGAACTCTCCGTAGTCCTCTGTGTCTATGTCCTTGACCGCAATATAGAGCCCGAACCCCGCAGCTATCCCTATGGCTGGTGCTCCACGAACCTGAAGGGTGTAGATTGCCCGCCAGATTTCCCGAATGTCCGTCAGGTGAAGAGTGATTATCTCGTTGGGTAATTTCGTCTGGTCGAGAATTACTAATGCTCCTTCACGTTCATCGAGTGATACTGTCTCGTAACTAAGTATGCTGTTCATGGGTGAAACCTCCTGAGATTGGCTTTGTGTCATGGATTATAACCCCGATATAAATTTTTGTGTGCTAATATACCTGCTGAAAGGAGATGCAAGAATTTATGATGTACCCATTCATGACACTCAACGATGATACGGAGATTACTCACTCCGAAATGTACCCGGACGGCACTGTGCAAGTCTGCATAGAGACTCCTGTTGACGGAGGCTTTCACGATGCTACGTGTTGGCTGCCCGAATATAGGTGGGAGAATAACGGCTATTCATACTTAGAAATGCAGTTCTTGGAGCATTTCGTAGCGAAGCATGAAGATTTGTTCATGAAGTACGCTCAAGACGGAGGAATTACCTGTGCCGACTATTTTTAAGATTGGCAGATATATCGTCTATTTCTGGACAAACGAGGGCGAACCAAAAGAGCCTGTACACGTTCATGTTGCTGTAGGCCATCCTGTACCAAACGCCACAAAGCTGTGGATAACTAAAGATGGAAAAGTTCTTGTGTGTAATAATAACTCGAAGATCCCAGAAAGAGGATTGAGGAGACTCATTGACGACATCGAGAGAGATAGTGATGTTATCATCAGAGCGTAGAGAAAGCGTTTTGGCGAAATACACTATATCCGTTAAAATTATCCCGTAAAGAGAGATGAGGAAAATTGCATTGCCATAATCACGAACACGAGATAATCATCACCAAGTCAAACTATAAACGCGTCGAGAAGAAATTAACCGTCCCAATCCCCACACAATGGGGCACCTTCAACGTCAGCGCGTACCGAAGCATCACCCAAGACGACGACCCCCACACACACCTCGCTCTCGTAATGGGCGACATCTCAGGAGACTCACCCGTCCTCACCCGCATTCACAGCGAGTGCTTCACCGGCGACGTTCTCGGCTCCCTCAGGTGCGACTGCGGACCACAGCTCCACACTGCCCTGTCCATGATTGCCGAAGAAGGCCGGGGCGTTCTGCTCTACATGCGCCAAGAAGGACGAGGAATAGGCCTCCTCAACAAGTTACGCGCATACCAGCTCCAAGACGAGGGACTAGACACCGTTGACGCTAACGTGGCTCTAGGTTTCCCCCCGGACATGAGGGAGTACGGCACAGGTGCGGAAATCCTCAAGGACTTAGGCCTAAAGCGTATCCGTCTCATGACAAACAACCCCGGCAAGATTTCGGGCCTCGAAGAATACGGTATCGAGATTACTGAACGTGTACCTATCCTGATTAGCCCGAACGAGTATAATTCTAAGTACCTCAGCACCAAAGAACATCGTATGGGCCACATTCTCGGCCTGTAACCACATTAAGGAGGATATATCTTGAAGATTACAGAAGGTAAGTTAATCGGCACTGGCCTAAATATTGCCATAGTAGCCTCACGTTTCAACGAGCTGGTAACTTCCAGGCTCATTGACGGCGCAAAAGATGCCCTAATGCGTCATGACGTTTCCGCCAGCTCAATCGACATCTATTGGGCACCCGGAGCTTGGGAACTTCCACTAGTCGCCAAAGAAGTCGCCCTCACAGGAAAATACGACGCAATTATCGCACTCGGAGCCGTGATCCGCGGAGACACCCCACACTTCGACTACGTTGCTGCTGAGGCCTCGAAGGGACTCGCCAGCGTGGGGCTGAACCACAGAGTCCCGGTGCTGTTCGGTGTGCTGACGTGCGACACCCTCGACCAAGCGTTAATCCGTGCAGGGAGCAAGGCCGGCAACAAGGGCGCGGATTGTGCCGTAGGAGCTATAGAGATGGCAAACCTCATGAGGAACATCCGCAGGGAGGGCACAGTGAATGCTTGACATCAAGTACATACTTTCACACCAGACGGAATACGCAGAAATCCTCAAGAACAGGCACCACGATTTCGACTTGGGGATTCTCGCTGGACTCGACGAACGCAGGCGCAGAATCATCGGTGAGACTGAAGACCTCAAGGCCAAGCGCAACGAGGGTTCACGGAAAATCAGCATGGCCAAGAACAACCCAGACCTTGACGTGAACACCCTCAAGTCCGAGATTAAGGCAATGGGCGACAAGATTAAGGCCCTCGACTCGGAACTCGCTGAAGTTGAGGAGGAATTACGCACTCACCTAATGACCCTCCCGAACGTACTCAGCGCAACTACACCCATCGGCAATGACGAGAACGACAACCCCGTAGTCCGCACTTGGGGTGAGCCGAAAAAGTTCGCGTTTGAGCCAAAACCTCATTGGGACGTTGCAGAAGCTCTAGGCATTATGGACTTCGAGAAGGGAGTCATGTTAGCTCAGAGCAGATTCACAGTCCTTCAGGGGCTCGGTGCGAGAATGGAGAGGGCATTAGTGAACTTCATGCTTGACCTTCACACCAAGAAGCACGGCTACCTTGAGGTTGAACCCCCCTTCATGGTACGTTCAGCAATCCTTGAGGGCACAGGGCAGCTCCCGAAATTCGCGGAAGACCTCTACAAGCTCCAGAACGACGACCTGTGGCTAATCCCGACGGCAGAAGTCCCGTTGACCAACCTCAACCGTGAAAGCATCCTCGAGGAGAAGGACTTACCCAAGTACTACACCGCCTACACACCGTGCTTCAGACGTGAGGCAGGGAGCGCAGGACGAGATGTCCGGGGATTGATGAGGCAGCACCAGTTCGACAAGGTGGAGATGGTCAAGATCTGCACGCCAGAGACCAGCTATGAGGAACTCGAGAAGCTCACGTCTGACGCTGAGGACGTGTTGAAGATTCTCGAACTGCCTTATCATGTCGTTAATCTATGCTCGGGAGATATTGGCTTCGGCTCCGCAAAAACTTATGACCTCGAAGTCTGGTTACCCTCACAGAACAAATACAGGGAAATCAGCTCATGCTCCAACTGTGAGGACTTCCAGGCCAGAAGAATGAATCTCCGTTACAGGCCGTCAGACGGAGGCAGACCGAGATTCGTCCACACTCTTAACGGTTCGGGAATAGCTGTAGGCAGGACGCTTATTGCCGTAATCGAGAACTACCAGAACGAAGACGGGAGCATCACAATTCCGAAGGCTCTCGTGCCGTATATGGATGGCCTTACTACAATCACTGCCCGCTAGTTTTCCCGCAGTAACCGGCTGCGTTCTCGTGTCGGCCGCCTGCATTGGAATCCAGCACTACATAAAGCAGCTGCTTCACTCCCGACAGTATGTGTACTTGAGGGATATTGTCTTAGCGGCTGGGTGGATGATTCTTGCTCTGTGGTTCGGGAGCAACGAGGCCAGAATAGTAGTGTGCGGGTCAATGATGGCGTGTTTTGCGGGGATAAGTGAGGACATCTACAAGGACTCACGCTGGCGGCTGCTCTATCCAGTTATCGGGGCTTTGTGTGCGTATTTCGGGCCTGCCGTTCACTTCATACGCTTCCCCGACAACGAATATATTTACTTGTCTCCGATGTTCTCGTTCATTGCTGGTACTGCGTGGTTCAGCTTCTTCCCGTTCATCTTCAGGTACCTCGACGAGATTCCCGGCCTTGTGGGTCATGTCTTGGCCGTAACGTTCGTGCTGATGCTCTCTGCGTGCGTCGTAACCAGAGCGGGAGATTTCTTCATGGCTTGGGCGGGATTGACTATGCTTGTTGGGTTCTGGTCCCGCTTCGGGAACATGTACCGTCAGGCCGGTAAAGCAATGTCCTCAATGTGGGGGGTTCTCGTTGCTGGCACGGCGATAATCGGCAAGAGCAAGGGTATCGTTCTGAGCACGGTATTCTTCTTGTCGCTTGGACTGTTCGCGATTCCTGCGCTGGAGATATTCTTCTCGTTCGTCAGGGATATATTCATCGACAACCCGCCGGAGAAATATTCTGGAGGCCGTATATATAAGCACATGTTAGAGGGCGGCATTGAGCACCCTGAAGCAGTGCAGTCTGTGGCTGGGCTTTGCGCAATCACCAGCATAGCTACGGCTTGGCAGCAATGGGGAATAGCCTTAGTGATAATCGCGGGAGTAATGCTGTTCAGGAGGGCCAAGAAGAAACCCGTAACCACCCGCCCGTCCCTGTGGGGCGTAACGTTCGACAACGTGTCGATGAATTACGCCCTCTCGAAAGCCCGGGGCCTCATCGTGAACCCTGAGACCAGCGGCGCAAACATGGTGATCACCCTAAACGCTCTCGGAATGGAGGCAGTGATTCATGACCCTGAATTTGCGGAGACGGTGAGGGACTCTGCTATGGTCCTCGCTGACGGAGCGGGGCTTTGTGTCGGCATGAAGATTCTCGGGTCTCCAGTTCAGGAACGCATAGCCGGAATCGATTTCGCTGAACAGTTGTGCAGGCTCGCTGCCGTTGAGAAGTGGCCGGTGTATTTCGTTGGGGCTGCAGGGGACACGGCCAAGACCTGTGCTGGGATTCTCAGCGGGAAATTCCCGGGGCTTGTTGTTGCCGGAGCTAGGGACGGGTATTTTGACGTGAGGGACACGAGAATAGCCGACGCAGTACGTGAGAGCGGTGCGAAGGTCCTTCTTGTAGCTATGGGTCAGCCTAGACAGGAAAAATGGGTCATGCTTCACCGTCAACGCTTGGGTAACGTTCTCGCTGTGGGAATCGGGGGAGCTTTCGATGTCATGAGCGGAAAACTCAACCGTGCTCCGTTGTGGATGCAGAAGGTAGGGCTTGAGTGGTTCTACAGGATGCTTCAGGAGCCGGAACGCTGGCGGAGAAATCTCGGGCTAATCTCGTTCATGTTCAGGATACTATCAACGAAACTCGGCATTCACAGACGCTAATCACTTCAGGAGCAGGGTAATCAGGGCCGCGAGACTCATGAATATGCTTGCTCCTGACATTATCATTAAGACCTTCACACTTTTCGACAAAGCTGCGGACTCTTTCGCTCGTTCGGATTCGATTCGGCTCGTGAGGTTTTCCGCGTGGGCCTCAAGTTCTGTCCTTACGGCTTCAGTGAGTTCGTGGACCATTGCGGAATTATTCTCCTCGTGAAGTGCAGAAATCTCCCGGGAAAATTCCCGTAGTTCCGTGCTGTAGCTCTTGGCATTTGCCCTAACGAGTCCCTCAAGTCCGGGCAGAGTCGTATCCACAAGTTTATCTAGTCTGGTGTCATTCTCGATGAAGACCGGCGCATTAATCGTTGAGTCAGAAATCTTCTGCGATGAAGTGTGCGTGTAAGTCTCCGTGAAATTCTTTATCCCAACAATGAGTTCATCAATCAGGCCGGAAATGTGCTCGAGCTTTTCTGTGTGGTCCTCGCGTGGTGCGGGAAGTTCGGGCTTCGGTGAGGCGGGGAGCTTTGCTATTGCCTTCCTTACTGCGGTAATTTCGTCAAGCATCCCGGAAAGAGTCTGCATCATCATGCTTCTTCCTGCCCTGTTCTCGTCAATGTCATTGCGTATTGCCTTCTCGATTTGTGTGCGGAAATCCTGAGAGGCCCTGCTAGTACGTTCGAGGGCACTGACGATTTCTGCTGAGGGCATGGAGATATTGAGGGACTTTGTGAGGGGAGGCAGAATGTTCGAGGCTAGTTCTGCGGCTAATTTTGCGGTGATTGGGTCTAAGTCTTCAGGCATGGTAAAATTTTCAGCTCCAGTTAGAATTATTTGTGAAGCTAGTATAACAGGAGGCACAAATTCTTAATTGAGAGAAATTCGCATAGGCACAAGGGGCAGTGTTTTGGCGGTCGCTCAGGCTCAAATTATCGCTGATGAGATTTTACGTTCATACCCCGACGCAAGAATAGAGCTGGTGAAGATCACGACCACAGGGGATAAGGACATGAAGCCGTTTTCGTCTGACCCTATGGGGATTAAGGGGATGTTCACGCTGGAACTTGAGGAGGCCTTGAGGAAGGGTGAGATAGATTTTGCCGTCCACAGCCTGAAGGATTTACCCGCAAACGTCAGCCCGGACTTGCCGATAGTCGCATACTCACGGCGCGGGGACCCACGGGACTCGTTGGTGTGCGGGGGAAATTTGGGGGTTATTGGTTCGTCGTCAATGAGGAGGAGGCTGCAGCTTGAGAGAATTTTTCCCGAGAGCAAGATTATTCCAGTGCGTGGGAACATCACCACTCGCCTAAAGCGTCTCGATGATGGGGAATATTCCGCGTTGGTTCTGGCGGTGTCTGGTCTTCAGCGTTTGGGGCTCGCTCACAGGATAACGCGTATCTTCACGGTTGATGAAGTTCTTCCTGCACCGGGGCAGGGGATTCTAGCGTGTCAGGGTCGGGCAGGTGAGGACTATGGGTATTTGTCCTGTGTGGATGACGCGGAGTCTAGGTGTTGTGCTTTGGGTGAGAGGAGTTTTTCGCGCGCTCTTGGTGGGGGGTGTAACGTGCCAGTTGGGGCGTATGGAGTTGTTGAGGGTGAGAGGTTGAGGCTTCGTGGGCTGTATGTTGAGGAGAGCGGCGGGGAGTTTTTCAGGGGTGAGGTTTGTGGGTTGAGGAGAGAGCCAGAAAGTGTAGGACAAAGATTAGCGGAGGTGATTATGTCATGATATGGCTTGTTGGAGCGGGGCCGGGGGACTCGGGATTGTTGACTCTTCGCGGCCGTGAAGTATTAATTAATGCCGACGTGGTGATCTATGACCACCTCGTGGGCGAGGGAGTCTTGGCGATGATTCCCCCCAATGCAGAAGCCGTTGACGCTGGGAAATACTCAGGCTCCCACACAATGAGTCAGCGGGAAATTGAGGCCCTAATGGTTGCTCGTTCTCGTGAGGGCAAAAGAGTCGTCCGCCTCAAGGGAGGGGACCCGTTCGTGTTCGGTCGCGGAGGAGAGGAGGCAGAAGCAATAATCTCCGCCGGCGAAAACTTCGAGGCCGTCCCCGGAGTGAGTTCGGCTATAGCTGTCCCGGCCTATTCGGGAATCCCAGCTACCCACAGAGATTACTGCTCAGGCGTAAACATCTTCACCGCCCACGACAAGAATAACTTGCTCCCCGACTTCACTGACACTTCATCAATATTCCTCATGGGGGTCTCGCACGCAGCTGAACTTCAGGCAAAATTGCTGCTCACCATGAAGCCGGATACCCCCTGCGCAGTGGTTCAGGACGGCACAACCTCACACCAACGCACCTTCAGGACGACTCTAGGTGGCCTCGCCGAGTGCGTCAGAGCGAATCACGTAACACCCCCTGCCGTAATCGTCGTGGGAAAAACTGCACGCCTCAATCTCTCTTGGCGCGACAATCTCCCCCTCAACGGTAAGCGAGTAATCATCACCAGACCCGCCGGAAGAGGAGAGTCCCTAGCCTCCCGACTCAGGGCTGCCGGTGCAGAAGTCATCACCCTTCCCACAATCACGACCACCATACTTCACCGCTCACTAGACGGCTTGAACTTGGCCGGTTACGATTGGGCGGGGTTCACCAGCGTTACGGGAGTCGAGGCACTCTTCACCCTCCTCGCTGAGTCCGGGCGGGACATCAGGGAGCTCGGGAACGCAAGAATATCGGCGATCGGTCCGGCAACTGCTGAGGCTCTGAGACGGCACGGCCTGAGAGTCGACTATGTCCCGGAAATTTTCGACGGTCTCCACTTGGCCGAAGGTCTCGCGAAATTCGGGGGCAAAGTCCTAATGTTCCGGGCACTCAATGGTACTCAGGACATAGAGCAGACTTTCAGGAATTACGGAATTGACGCTGAACAGGTTTGTATTTACCGCACCGATTATGTAAAATTAGTTCACGTTCCAGAGTTCACAGACATAATAATTTTCACTTCGGCCTCAACTGTTCGCGGCTTCTGTCAGAGCGTGGACGCACTCCGGGAGTCTAAGGCTGTGTGTATCGGCGTTCAGACGGCACGTGAGGCAGTGAGGCAGGGTTTCAGTGATGTTGTGATTGCTGAACAGGCAGCGGAGTCCGCAATCCTTGAGGCTGTGTTGTCCTGTTCGTGATAAATTCCTATCAATGGAGGTAAATTTATGCGTAAAGTTTTATCGGCACTGTTAGTTGTATTGTTGCTGGCCTCGTTTGCGTTTGCTGAGGATGCCGCCCCCAAGTTCGAGAGCACCGTTCTTGACGTGAAGCTGGAGACGAATCAAATCATGCTCTACGAGAATATCCCGTTCCACTCGGGCAAAGAGCGCGGGAGCCAAATGTTCACGCTCATGATGGACATTCTCCAGCCCGACAGCGATAAACCCCTTCCGTTAATCGTGTTCATCACCGGCGGAGGGTTCATGATGGCCCCCAAGAACAACTGGATTCAGCAGAGAATGAAGCTGGCAGAAGCAGGCTACGTTGTCGCAAGCATAGAGTACCGTCATGCTCCGTTGACGAAATTCCCCGCTCCCGTCGAGGACTGCAAGCTAGCAATCAGGTGGTTACGTGCTCACGCCTCACAGTACAACATTGACCCCGAGAGAGTCGGAGTTCTCGGAAACAGTGCGGGCGGCTATCTGTCAGCGTTTGTGGGACTCATCAACGACAACAAGGAGTTCGACAAGGGCGACTTCCTCGAGTACTCAAGCAACGTTCTCTGTGCTGCCGACATCTTCGGGATCTCTGAGCTTATGAGCATTGGTGATGATTACCCCGAAGAGATTCGCAGGCTCCACGACTCGCCCGGCATCACCGAAGCAATGTGGGTGAAGGGAGTCCCGGGTTTCAGCAGACCTGACGGAGGCGTGAAGGACTTCCCGGAAGAGTCCAAGAAGGCCAGCCCGTTATACTACGTGAGCGATAAGGCCGTACCGATGCTGTTCATGCACGGCGACAAGGACACTTCAGTTTCACCGAGCCAGACGGACAAGCTCTATCAGGCACTGAGGGCCAAAGGTATCGAGGCAGAAAGGTATATAGTTCCCGGAGCACCTCACGGGGGACCGTATTGGGTGCAGGAGCCGGTAGTGAAGATTATGGTAGCGTTCTTCGATAAGTACCTGAAGAAGTAGGGTTAGCGTGTAAAAAGTTCCCCCTTGTGAGAAATTGCAGGGGGGATATAATTTTGTCTGGAGGTGGTTCAATTTGAGATTACTATTTTCTCAGGCAGGACCTAGTGCTGCTTTTGACATTGAGGAGAATGCTTACGTAGATTCTAATGATGATAGGAAGATGTTGGGACGTTACAGGAAATACTGTGATGAACTCAGGCTGTTATTGCGCTCTGGTGAGAAGATATACACTAAGGCAGAAGCACTTGCTAACTTCTTTCCGTTCCCAAAAGATTTAGGGTACATAGTGCCTTTCCCAAATATCTACAAGCCGCGTAAAAACTTATTTAATCTCAAGCTGCGGATGGAAGCGAGAAACATAATTGAGGAAGAAGTTCGAAATGCTGACAGGGTTATAGTGCGCACATGCGGTTTCTGGCCTAATCCCGTTGTCATAGATATGTGCAGGAAATATGG
>JAFPZI010000066.1 GCA_017417365.1 Synergistaceae bacterium | reverse complement strand
TTTATCATGTTAGCAGAAAGAACGTTAAGCCCAGAAATTATCGCGGAGTATAAGAAGCTCGATGTCCCGTCAATATCTGACGCTATGGACAAACTAAGGCTCTTCGGAGCTCTCTACCACATCAAGGCAGTAGTACCTGACACGTATTTATGCGGACAGGCCTTCACCGTCCACTACATGCCCAACGGCTCAACTCGCGGGACAGTAGGCGACTTCATAGACGAGATACTCCCGGGAGAAGTCGCGATCCTCGACAACAACGGACGAGATGACTGCACAGTTTGGGGCGACATCATGTCAATCTACGCATCTCAGCACGGCATCGCTGGAACGGTAATTGACGGCGTGTGCAGGGACATCAACGTTATACGCCAGCTCAGGTATCCGATATTCACGAAGGGCACATACATGGTTACCGGCAAGGACAGGGTATTTGTTGACCGCACTAACTGCCCCGTAAGCATCGCAGGTATTCAGGTCAACCCCGGGGACTTAGTGTGCGGAGACAACACCGGAGTAATCGTAGTACCGTTTGAGCGGTCAGAAGAAGTTCTGGAGACGGCCAAGAACATCGAGAAGGTAGAACAGCAAATCCTCGCTCACGTCAAGGCAGGAATGCCCCTCAAGGAAGCCAGAAGGCTCACGGGCTATCACACCCTCCAGACACCTAAGGAGTGAACACTATGGACCTCACACCAGAAAGACTCTCGGAATTGTCGCAGCTCCCGACGGGAAATATTGCCGACAACAACAACAACGCGCCTCATCAGGGAGTAATGCACTCGTCAATAAGGCCCATTGACCCAGCGAGCCGCGTACTTGGCCGTGCGGTTACTGCGAGGTGTTACCCTGGGGACAATCTGGCACTCCATCAGGCAATCTACACCGCAAAAGCCGGAGACGTTCTCGTTCTGGACTGCCACGGCTACACTGAGGCCGGACACTTTGGGGATATTATGGCTCTTGCTTGCCAGGTCAGGGGAATAGCCGGAGTGATTATTGACGGGTCATGCCGGGACTCGCAGGACATAAAGGCTATGGGATTTCCTGTGTTTGCCCGTGCGTTCAACTCTTCCGGGACGGTCAAGAAGTCTCTTGGTGAAGTGAATGTGCCAGTGCTCTGCGGAGGGGTCTTAGTGAGGCCGGGGGATATTGTAGCTGGGGATTGCGACGGGGTTGTGGTTGTGCCTCGCGAGGATGAGGACGAAGTGTTTTCTGGGGCACTGGCCAAGTTCGCGAAGGAACAGCACATAGTTGAAGCCCTCAAGGCCGGGAAATCTACGCTCGAGATTTACGGGTTCACTGAGCTAATCGAGAAGCTGAAGAATATTTAGTGAGTGAAAATTATCCCTCTGGCCTCGTGAGTCAGGGGGATATTGTGATTCTTATTCCCAACGGCGGTAAACGCCCGCCAGCAATGCCCCCGAAATGTTGTGCCACACGCTGAATATCGCCCCCGGCACCGTCGCCATCGCCAAGTCAGGGAACGAACTCCCAGCTAGACTCGTAGCAAGCCCCGAGTTCTGCATACCTACCTCAATAGAGATTGCCTTAGTCCGAGCAGTGTCCAGCCCCAAAACTTTTCCCAGCAGGAAGCCACATAGATACCCCAGCATGTTGTGCAGAAACACCACAGCGAACACCAGACCTCCCGTCGCCAAAATCCGTGCAGAGTTATGTGAGACCACGCACGCCACAATCAGGCAGATAGCCGTAACGCTCACGGCCGGCAGAACATCCACAAGCGCACGTGTCAGCGCAGAGAACAGCCGGTTAATCACGAACCCCAGCACTATCGGCACAATCACTACCTGAACGATTGACAGGAACATAGCGAACACGTCAACATTCACTGTGGTACGCAGAAGCAAATACGTTATTGCCGGTGTCAGGAACGGAGCAAGCAGTGTATTAACACTAGTCATCCCAACGCTTAGAGCAACGTCCCCCCGCGATAAGTAGGTGATTACGTTGCTGCTCGTTCCACCAGGGCACGTCCCGACAAGGACCACACCCGCCATTAGTGCAGCGTCGAGAGCGAACGCCACGCTCAGACAGTAAGCCAGAGCGGGCATTATCGTGAACTGGGCAATGCACCCCAGAAGAATATATTTCGGCCTCGTGAAGACTAATGCGAAGTCCTTGAAGTCAAGCGTCAGGCCCATTCCGAACATTACGGCCATAAGAAGCGGGTTGATCCAGCCGGTTTGAATCCACAGGCACGAACTAGGCACGAACAACGCCAAAAGCGTTACAGCCACAACGATTAGGCCCATGTAGCGCCCGAAAGCCGCACTGACCTTGCGCAAAAATTCCATAACTCAATCTCTCCTGTTCTGTGTGAGAATTTTTACACGCAGATATTATCACAATGCACTATAATAATTATTCACGCAACCACAACACAAATTCTTAACAGGAGGCTATGATAATGCCAATCAGTCTGTCAAAGGGTCAGAAAGTCGACCTCACTAAGGGCAATCCCGGGCTCTCAAAGATTCTTGTGGGTCTCGGCTGGGACACCAACAAATACGATGGCGGTTATGATTTCGACCTCGATGCGGCCGCGTTCATTCTCGGTGCCAACGGAAAAGTATTGAGTGATGCCGATTTCGTGTTCTACAACAACCTCAAGCACTCATCAGGAGCAGTTCAGCACATGGGAGATAATCTCACGGGTTCAGGAGAGGGCGACGACGAACAGATCAAGATTGACCTCGCAAAAGTTCCCGCCAACGTCGAGAAAATTGCGTTCACCGTTACGATTCATGAGGCAGAAGAGCGCAGACAGAACTTCGGGCAGGTCTCGAACGCATTCATCAGGATAGCCGACGAGACCACAGGGCAGAACTTAATCCGTTACGACTTGGGAGAAGATTTCTCTGTGGAGACTGCGGTTGTTGTCGGAGAGCTCTACAGGAACGCCGGAGAGTGGAAGTTCAACGCAATCGGTTCGGGGTTCAAGGGCGGTTTACGTGCTCTGTGCCTGAATTTTGGCGTGAACGTCTAGCACTCAATGAAGTACGAAATCCTTCATCAAGACGCATTCCCCGTAGTCCGCTGCGACCTGAACAGGGGCGAATCCCTCAAGGCAGAGTCCGACGCAATGGTGGCCATGTCCGCAACTCTGGATATTTCCGGCTCAATGGGCGGTAAGGGCATTCTAGGGGGCTTGGCCAGAAAGTTTCTCACTGGTGAGAGCTTCTTTCTCCAGAGGGTAACGGCAACTCGGGGGGCTGGAAGCGTATTGTTCGGGCACCCTGCACCAGGTGGAATAGTTGATGTTGCTCTTGACGGGACTTACGGCTTGAGGGTGCAGAAAAACGGCTTTCTTGCGTCAGAGGAGAGTATAGAAGTTGATACGGCCATGCAGAATCTCGCTCAGGGGTTCTTCTCTCGTGAAGGGTTCTTCGTCCTCAACGTAAGGGGCAATGGTGTAGTTTTCCTGTCCAGCTTCGGGGCAATCCACCCGATAAACCTCAATGACGGCGAAGAATACATCATCGACAACGGGCACCTTGTGGCTTGGCCCGACTACATGAACTACAAGATAGAGAAGGCCTCTTCGGGGTGGTTCTCCAGCATAACCAGCGGTGAAAGCCTCGTTTGCAGGTTCAGAGGCCCCGGCACTGTGTTAATCCAGACGCGCAACCCTGATGCGTTCTCTGCGTGGGTGAAGTCAATGATTGGGAGCTGATTACGTTATGGCTGTGAATTTGCAGAAGGGCCAGAAAGTTGACCTCAGGAAGGCTGACGGGTCTTCATTGCGTAAGGTCATGGTTGGGCTTGGCTGGGATGAAGCCGAGAAGTCCAGTGGGGGATTCTTGTCGGGACTCTTTGGGGGCGGCAAGGCTCAGGATATAGATTGCGATGCTACGGCGTTCCTGTGCGTTGGCGGAAAAGTTATCGATGCCGACGACGTTGTGTACTTCGGCAATCTCGAGCACGAGTCGGGAGCTGTCATACACATGGGCGATAACCTGTCAGGAGCGGGTGAAGGGGACGATGAGCAGATTTTCGTG
>JAFPZI010000065.1 GCA_017417365.1 Synergistaceae bacterium | reverse complement strand
CCTCCGGCTACCTTCCTGAGCACCATTCCCAGAGGTTACGTACAGCTACAACTCCACGCAAAAAACTCACAGTAATTCTGTTCATGCCCTCAGCGAACGAGTAAGCCGCATTCCCTCCGACTATCCCTTGAGCACTATTCCCAGAGGTTACGTACAGCTACAACTCCACGCAAAAAACTCACAGAACAATATTTATCCTGTTCATACCGTCAGCGAACGAGTAAGCCACATTCCCTCCGGCTACCTTCCTGAGCACCATTACCCCCAAGTGTACGTCATCGTCCTCATTCTCAAACGGGTTGAACTCCTTACCTCCGCTCGTCAGGTCAAGCACAGTCTTCCCGTCAGCCTCAGAGTACGATATGTCCACAGTGATATTCACGTCCTGCTCACCAGAACCATAGCTCCCAGCGAGAACCTCATAGATCAGCTCCTCACAGCAAAGCTCCAATCGATACGCCAGCTTTGAACCAAGCCCGTACTTCTCCGCAAAAACACGAACCCCTCCGTGAAGGGCCATAAGGTCGAAATCACGGCTCGTTATCTCGTAGGCAAAATACTTCAGCTTCCGAATGAACGCTATAGTCTTCTCACGCTTGGGTGCGTCAAATATCTCCGCAGGCGTTCCCTCCTCATAGATGCCACCGTCAGCAAAGAATAGCACCCTGTTCGCTACCTCACGAGCAAAATTCATCTCGTGCGTTACGATTAACATCGTCATATTGTGCTTGGTCAACATCCTAATCATAGCCAAAACCTCACCGACCATCGTCGGGTCAAGCGCACTAGTAGGCTCGTCGAACAGCAAAACTTTCGGCTTCATCATCAGGGAGCGGCAAATTGCTATCCTCTGCTGCTGTCCACCTGAGAGATTGCCGGGCATTGCGTGAGATTTCGCGGTAAGTCCCACCTTCGACAGCCAGTCCATAGCTTGGGCTTCGGCTTCAGCTCTGGACAAGCCCAAGAGTTTCACGGGAGCTAGGCACAAATTATCCATTACGTTCATGTGCGAGAACAGGTAAAACTTCTGGTAAACCATGCCCATTTTCCGACGGATGCTGTTCACGTCAGCCCCTCGTGCAGTGATTTCTTCGCCGTCTATGAAGATCTGCCCGTCGTCAGGTGTCTCGAGGAGTTCCAGTGAACGCAGAAATACACTCTTTCCGCAGCCAGACCCCCCGATTATCGCTATCCTTTCACCCTCCTCAACGTCAAGATTAACCCCGCGCAACACCTCGAGCCTGCCGAATGACTTGCGCAAATTCCGTACTTCTATCAGGCTCATTACTTGTCCCCCTGAGCGAAATTCTTTATCACTACAAGCTCCACGCCATCACGACGCACCGACGCTTTCACCTCATCGGCAACGTTGGCGATTATCGACTTCTCCAGCTCGTCCCATGCCTCCTGAGTCTCCTCATCCTCCGATAGATTGGCCTCAACTTCGGACTTGTACTTCTGCATTGACCAAGCGTAAACGGCCTCGCTCATCCCCGCGTCCATGATGTCCATTGCTCCATAGCCGAACATTCCTGCGCCGTACTTGTCGTGCATCGCAAAACTCTCCTCAATGCCGTACAGCCCTGCCTCGATAACTTCGCGGAGCTTGTCCATTATTCCCATAGGAGCAGAATTTTTCCCGCCGGTAGCAACTGAGAGAAATTCCCGGCGTTCAGAGTAAGCTAGTTCATGCTTGGCAGATAGATTCAGCCTGCAAGTCCTGCCCTCCTCCTCTATCCAGAACTCCGCGCCCAAATTGCCCGTTACCGCCCTGAACATGCTGAACATTTCCTCAGCTAACAGCCTCAGGTGAAAGCTGCCACGTTTATCAAGGCCTATTGCTTCGGCTGTCCTGTCTGTGAGGGCTAATGCCGTGTCCATTCCCGCACCGTCATTGGTAATCTTCACTCGTTCCGTAATCATTGCTTACCTCCCAAATCCGAATAAGTCTAGTATGCTGTTCTTGATGTCCCATTTCGCCGGAGCGTCCCTGCGTAATGCCTTCCTGACGTGAATAAACTTCGTCCACTCATAGTAAGGCTGTGAGACTATTACCCCTTCTGGAATGTCCGGCTGTGTCTCGGACTCCGTGTCGACCTCGTACCAGAATACCACGTCCGCCCGTCCCGATGCCAACGCAGCTGTTCTCGCACCAGCATCAACCTCCACAAGCTCAACGTTCACCCCCAAGTGCCGCCCGATTTCCGCCAATACCGCAGTGTTGAACCCAGCTGGTGTACCGTCGGGAGCAATATAGTCGATTGGGGGCAAATCTCCCGTTACCGCCACACGAATAGTCGCGGCCCTGTCGATTTTGGCGAACTCAACAGGCTCGGGGGTTACGTGTCCGTTTGACGCTATGTACATTCCCTCAAGGGCCCCTAAAGTCCAGTTACTGCGCAAATAGTCTATTGCCTCGTTGAACTTCTTGCGCAGCTCCTCATCACCCGCCCTGAACCCGAACGACAAACCCATACCCCTAGACGTGAGCACTAATGAGGCCTCAAGTTCGGGGTTGGCAGTCATGACGTATTGCGCCGACGCTTCTGGCAAAACCATCTGGTGAATCTCGCCGGCATTCAGAGCCATCAACATTGCAGTTAGGGACTCGTAGAACTTCACGACAACGTCAAGGGCCTCATTCTGTGGCGCAAATGTCCTCCTCCATAGGGGCGTAAATTCCTCCTCACTAGTATTGAGCTTGGACAGAAGACCGAGACGAATCACCCTCATCTCCAGTGAACCCGCAACCCCAGCAAACACTAGCACCGCAAGAATTACGCATAATACTTTCTTCACTCTACCACTCCCTGTACTTCAACTTCAGAATGCGCAATACACTATCATTTATGCGCGCTTCACTGATACGTCCCGTCTGCACTGCCTCAAGAACGGCCTTAAAGCTCTCCGCGTAATCATAGGGAGTGAGCACAATATCTGCACCCGCCTCAATCGCCCTCACTGCTGCTTCCCCCGAAGGATAGTCGTTGAGGATTGCTCCCATGCTCATAGAGTCAGTGATTATCACACCGTCATAGCCGAGCTCATTGCGCAATTTGTCGGTCAGAACAACCCGTGAGAGCGTCGCCGGAACGTCCTCGCTGGTTACGTTCCTCATCGTGATATGCGCGGTCATGACTAGGTCAGTCTTGCCGAGATTGTCGCGGAAGGGGATAATCTCAGCCGATAATAACTCATCCCAAGTCTTGTACACTGCAACATAGCCGGTGTGTGTATCATTTGTGGTATCTCCGTGTCCGGGAAAATGTTTGATTGTCCCGAAAACCTGCTGTTCGTGAAGGCCGCCGAGAAATGCGCTGACCATCCGTGAGACCAATTCGGGGTCTGAACCGAAAGCACGAGTGCCAATCACGATGTTATCAGGGTTAGTGTTGACGTCGGCAACTGGCGCAAAATCAAGATTGAACCCGTATTCGCGTATGTACTTCCCGATTGCTGATCCTGCGGCATGGGCTAATTCGGTGTCGCCGGTGCTGCCTATGTCCTGCATCGGGCCGGGGTTGGGCAAGTCAAAGCTGGGGTGATTAGCCAAACGTGCAACACGCCCCCCCTCCTCGTCAACCGCTATGAACGGAGGAAGTGCGCATACCCCCTTGAGGTCGGCCGTGAACTGCTTTAACTGTGTTGGTGAGGCAATGTTAGCAGTGTTCAGCAGGAAACCTCCGGCGGGATAAAGGCTCATTGCCCGGCGGGTCTGGTCGGTGATTGCCTGCTCCTCGGGTATCTTTTCGCCCGAAGCCAGCATCTGGTAAAGCACGTCCACAGAAAGATCCGTACGCACCGACACGGGGTGAATTATGAACAACTGCCCGACCTTCTGATTCAGGGACAACGTAGAGAGCACCGAACGAGCTCGTGTGCTGTATTTGTCGCTGCTCCCTCCTCCACAGCCAGCACTGAGAATTACTAGGGTCAAGACCGTGATAATTGCTGATTTCTTCATGATTTCTCCTTATCTCCGAACACCGCTAACCACAAACACGGCGGCTCACTCGATGTCCGGGCTACTCTGTGGCGTTCATGAGCGGGGATAATCACCCAGTCCCCGGGGAGCATCTCTATTTTTCCCCAAGTGAACTCAAGCTCACTGCTCCCCCCAAGAACTGCCACAAACTCCCACTCGTCCTGGTCATACCAGAACCCGGGAGGCGAGGCGTGAGAGTGGGACACTATGCGTTCGACCCTGTGCGCTCCCACGCCTGAGGCCAAGACCTCCACGAACTCGTCAGGCTCAGGGGTTACGGGGCTGAAGAGATTTCCTCGCCTGATGGTCATTTCTTCCTCACGTGAACGAATATATCCGTCATGTAGTACGGGTTTGACAGTATCACTCGCTCGGGAACCTCCAGCTTGAATATATCCTCGTCGCCGGCAAGATACCTGTACCAGAACACCACATCAACACGTCCCGAACTCAACGCCGCAGTTTTCCCTGAGTGCCCGATATGCACAAGCTCAACGTTCAGGCCAAGATTGCGCCCGATCTCCGCAAGAATGGCTGTGTTGAAACCGGCAGCGTTCCCTGCAGCGTCTACGTAGTCAACAGGCGGCAAATCCCCGGTAACTGCTACAATAATCTTGTCCGCACTCTCGAACTCGGCGAACTCCACAGGCTCTATTGAGGCAAAATCGGGGTCGTAGATATATTTTTCCTGAAGGTCTGAGAAATTCCCGCTCCTCATCAGGGACGCTAGGGCCTCGTTGAACTTTGCGCAAAGAGCTTCACCCTTCTCACCCCTGAGAAATCCGAACGCGAAATTCGTCGGCCTTGAACGCATCGCACAACAAATCTCGTACTCAGGATTGACCGACAAAATGTACTCTCCGACAGCCTGCGGTACGTCGATTTCGTCAACCTCTCCGGCGTTGAGGCCCATAATCATTGCGTTCATAGTGTCGTAGAACTTGTAGGAGATTTTCCCGTCATGCTCCGAATCCATCAATGACCACAGCCAGCTTTGAGGGACGGCAGCACTGAAGTCCTCCTCACTGATCCATGACATTGACAGCTTCCCGGTCTTGAGCTCACCGAAGGCCGGAAGGCTCCACAGCAACGCAGCAAGCAGAACGGCCAAAAACTTTCTACCCTTCATAATCATCACCTCAATGAATATACTGTGAACGAATCATAGCATACTCATTGAGGTTAATTGCGTGAGTTCAGACTAGCGGGAAAAAATAGATTTCAGGTCCTCATCTGGTGTAGTTGTCGGGGAAATATTGAAGTTCTCGATAAGATATTTCAGCACAGCAGGAGACACGAAAGCCGGAAGCGTAGGGCCAAGCCGGATATTCTTTATCCCAAGAGAGAGCAGAGTCAGCAGCACACACACGGCCTTCTGCTCATACCACGATAACACGATAGACAACGGAAGGTCATTCACACCAACACCGAACGCCTCAGACAGCGCCAGAGCCACACGGATTGCGCTGTAAGCGTCGTTGCATTGCCCCATGTCCATAATTCTCGGGAGGCCGCAAACTGTCCCCAAATCGAGGTCGTTAAACCTGAACTTCCCGCAGGCAAGAGTCAGAACGATTGAGTCCGCCGGAGTTTTGCGCACAAAGTCAGTGTAGTAATTCCGTCCCGGCCTCGCTCCATCACACCCGCCAACAAGGAAGATATGCCGGATTGCTCCAGACTTCACAGCCTCTATGACTTTGTCGGCAATTCCAAGAACCGCACCATGTCCAAAGCCGGTCGTTACGCTATGGCCGCCGTTGATGCCAGTCATTTCGTGAGGCTCAGAGTACCCGCCGAGCTCTATGGCCTTAGCGATTACCGGCGAAAAGTCCTTGTCCGCTCCGATATGAGTTACACCAGAGAACGAGACAACCCCCGTCGTGAAAACGTGGTCAATATAGCTCTTTCTTGGGGGCATGAGACAATTCGTCGTGAACAGAAAGCAGCCTGGCACACCGTCAAACTCTTTCTGCTGGTTCTGCCAAGCCGTGCCGAAGTTGCCCTTTAGGTGAGGATACTTCTTGAGTTCTGGGTATGCGTGTGCGGGGAGCATCTCGCCGTGAGTGTAGACGTTTACGCCCTTACCCTGCGTCTGTTCGAGCAGAAGCCTCAAGTCGTGCAGGTCGTGGCCGGTGATGACGATGAACGGCCCGGGTTCGACGGTCAGCGGTACCTGAACTGGCGTGGGAGTGCCGAAGGATTCGGTGTTGGCCTTGTCGAGAAGCTCCATGCACCGGAAGTTTACGCGGCCCGTCTCCATAACCAACGGCAACAGCTTATCCATTCCTAAATCTTGGCCAAGTGCTGATAGTGCCTTCACGAAAAACGCATTGACCTCGTCATCACTGTAGCCCAGAGCCAGAGCGTGGTACGCATACGCCGCCATTCCCCGAAGGCCGAAGAGGATTAACGACTTCAGAGAGCGGATGTCCTCCTTAGCGTTCCAGATTTTTGCCATGTCGTAGGGTGTCGTGCCGATTCGGGCGAGTAATTCGCGTTCGGTGTCAGGGTTGAAGCTGACGTTGGTTATCGTCGTGAACAGTCCCTCAATGATGAGGCGGTAATCTGTTGTTCCGTTGCTGGCGAGAGAGATTAACGCTCCCGTGATTTCGTCCTGAAGAGAAGCGTCGGTTTGGGACTTTCCGCAGACTCCGGCAATTCCCGTACAGCCTTTGCAGTTGGCGGTCTGTTCGCACTGAAAGCAAAACATAATTATTCCTCCATTTTTTGAGACAATACTATAATATATTCGTCAGGAAATCTGTAGCACAGGCAACAATTGTCATGAAGACCTCAACGATAAAAGAATATATTTCTCTGCTCGCCAAATGCAGAATGTTCGAGGGCATTCCCGAAGAGTCATACGCTGATGCTCTGAAGTATTTATCCGCCGAAAGACGTTCATTCAAGCGTGGAGAGTTCATCATGCACATAGGAGACGAGGCGGTGAGGGCAGGGTTAATCCTCAAGGGAACGGTGGAGTGTTCGTATCAGGACGCGGAGTTCAACAAGTTCAACATGAATCATTTTTCGGAGGGCGAGATGTTTGGGGAGTCTCTGGCCTGTGCTGAAGCCGTGAGGAGTCCGATGCAGATTTTTGCGGTTACGGACTGCGTGATAATGTTCCTGAATTTCCGTGTGCTCTATGACTCTTCAGCGAGTTATGAACATCAGATGAAGCTGGCGGTGAATCTGATTCGGAGTTTTGCGGGACAGAATTATTTTCTCAACCAGAAGGTAAGAATCCTCAGCAAAAAAAATCTCAGGGACAGGATAATGGATTACTTCACCACCCTGACCCCTGACGAAAACGGAACGATAACCCTCCCGTTCAGCAAGACAGCCCTAGCCGAATTTCTGTGCGTGAACCGTGCGGCCTTGTCTCGTGAACTTGGCCGAATGCAGACCGACGGACTAATCACGATGGACGGGAGGATATTTACTCTCTTACGCCAGCAGTGAACTCACCAGCGCGGGAATTTTCCCCAAGTCCTCATCACTTGGAGTCCACATAGCCCGAATGTTCTCGTCAACAACGCTGAACCCCGCGTCCTTTAGTTTTTCCTGCAAGATTTTCACCGACTCACCGCTCCAGCCATAGCACCCGAAAGCCGCCGCCTTCTTCTTCTTGAACTTCAACTGTTTCGCGAACTCCAGCCACCCTGCAACGCTCGAGAGTATGCTGTTCCCGACTGTAGGAGACCCGACAGCGATCGCCTTCGACTTGAATACTTCGGTCATGACTTCATTCTTGTCGGCCTTAGCGACGTTGAACACTTTTACGACGGTCTCTGGACTCTGGTGCGAGATCTCCCGCGCAATCTCGTGGGCAATTTTCGCCGTGCCTTCCCACATCGTGTCGTAGGCTACGGTGATTTGGTTTTCCTGATAGGCATTGGCCCATTCAGCATATTTTTTGACTATCTGCAAAGGGGCGTCGCGCCAGATAGCTCCGTGCGAGGTCGCTATTATGTCTATGGGAAGGTTGAGGGCCGTAATCTCCTCTAGCTTCTTCGTGAGCAGAGCCGCAAATGGATTCAGGATGTTGGCGAAATATTTCATGGCTTCCTTCCAGAGGAGGCACTGGTCGGCTTTGTCGTTGAAGAGTTCCTCGACGGCGTAGTGCTGGCCGAATGCGTCATTGGAGAAGAGGATATTGTCGCCCGTCATATACGTAGCCATTGAGTCGGGCCAGTGGAGCATACGCATTTCGACGAACACGAGCTTTTTACCGTTGCCTATGTCCAGAGAGTCGCCGGTCTTGACCACGTGAAAATTCCAGCCGCGTTTTCCGTACTGTCCCTCGATGGACTTGACGGCGTTCGCTGTGCAGTAGATCGGCACGTCAGGTATCTCGCTCATCAGGGCCGTCAATGAGCCGGAATGGTCGCACTCGCCGTGATTAGCGATAACCGCGTCAATCTTGGTGAGGTCGATTTCCTTCTTGAGGTTCTCGACGAAATCGAACCTGTGGGGTGTCCAGATGGTATCGACGAGAATAGTTTTTTCTTCCTCGATGAGATAGGCATTCTGGCTTGAGCCGTTCATGATTGAGTAGTCGTCTCCGTGAAAGCTCTCAAGCTCCCAGTCGATGTAGCCCACCCAGCTTACGTTGTTCTTGATGTGTCTGCGCATGATTAATCCTCCAGTGTCAATAACAAGGCCATCTTGAATCTTTCTTGTGCCTTGACGTAATGTTTACCGTTCTTCGCGAACTTGAAATTCTCTCCGGCTCTGATTGTGTGTTCAGTGCCCTCATAGCCTATGACAGCCTCTCCGTCCAGAGCAAAGATTAATGCCTCTCCCGGTGCGGCGTGTTCGGATAAGCCTGTGCCCTCAGCGAAAGCCATAACTACAAACTTCAGCTTAGGGTCATTGATTAAGTCCATGTTGACGATTCGGCCTTCCTGATATGGGACAAGTTCCGCGAGGCTGAAGACCTCTCCGTCCTTCAGTGCATTGTTCAAGCTAACGCCCTCCTTGAGCCTAATTTCTGTGTAAACGCTCCCTGTTGATGTTCTCATGCCTACAGGCTCGTCAATGGGAGTGATGAATCCTTCGCCCCCGGCCAAAGCCCACGTTCTGCCGTTCCCGCAATACACGGTTAATTCGCCGGAAGCGTTTATGATAATCTTATGGTACGAATAACTTTCTGCGCTTATGTCGGTATTTTCTGCCAGCGAAAAATAGTTTATCCCGAAGTCCTGTGTGTCATAGACGACCCTCGAGACTGTGCAGCCGACAATCGAAGCGTTATCGTCAGCAATTGAGAATACAATACCGCTTTTCTCATTCATGAAGTTCACTTCCGTATTTGGATTTGCTGATGAGATATATTATAGAGAATACCTGTGAAAATTTCGTTGCCCGCGCTACAAAAACACTACCGCTTCTTAGTAGTCCGTCCCGGAAGAGGCTTAGTGATAATCTTCTGCCACAGAGATATATACTGCTCGTGAAGGAATGACGGATAATCACGCTCAAGGCTCGGACGCTCCCACCTGAACACGTCAGAACGACCGGATAAATACTTTCTCAGTGCCGCAGGAGTGTCATCGTCAATAACGGTATTGATGCCCTGCGCTTTGTTGTTGTCGAGATACTCACGCAGTCCGGCGAAATTCCCCTTCTCCCAGCGTTCCAGCTCACCGGGCCGGAGAACTTTGCACCCCGCCGCCTGCAGCAATATCCCAGCTGACCCCGTCATGTCGCAGATCGTTACGTCCCTCAAGACCTGCCCCACAAGAATCGAACTCGACATTCTGGCCTGGAACTCAGCAAGCCGCCTCTGGTAGTACGGGTAATTCTGGCTGTCCCACTCGGATAACGCCGTCAGCACCCTCTGAGCAACAAACGGAATCACCGACGGGTCAGACAGTGCCCTAACGTCAGCAGGGAACGGCGAATACAGGCACCTAACCGCGAACCTTTTCCCGCTGCGGCCGTTGAGGCCCGAAGCCTTTGCGTCATCGGAGTCCATAGCCATAACTTTTGCGCCTTCAGGGAGCTCACGCAGGACTTTTCCGCGTTCTGCCATGACTAAATCACCGTTTGAGTTCCAGATTCTGACGGGTATAACGTTGACTTCAGGGCCTCCGATGAACGAAACAAGCAGCGCAAGCCACGGATGACTCACAGCAACATTGAGCTTGTCATCACAGCAACCTGCACTGCTCAGGAATAGTACGAGAATGACCGCGAGAAGTTTACGCACCGTACTTGGCGGTTAAGTCCGCTAGAACCATTGACGCAACTTTGGCCTCTGCACCTCTGCGGGTCCTGTCTGAGGCCGTGTGCTCGAAGCCCGATAAGTACAGCCTTGCCGTGAACGTAGGGGCGTGTGAAGGACCAGTTACGTTGATTAATTCGTAGTTCGGGAGAGGCATAGCCCGGGCCTGAAGCCACATTTGCAGCTTCAGCTTTGGGTCTGCACCTGCGGCCTGCTCTTCTGCGTCGCTGAGGAATAATTTCTTGATTACCCGTTCTGCAGCTGCCATCCCCCCGTCTAGGCAAACCGCACCCATCAAGGCCTCCAGAGCGTTGGCACTGACGGACTTTGGGAGATTGCCGTCCTTCATTGTGTGGCCGTGAAGGACGATATACGGGATTCGGAGTGCATCAGCTTTGGCCGCGAGTGAGTCAGCTTTCACAAGAGCCGCACGCATTGTGGTTAGTTCTCCCTCGTTGGCGTCGGGGTAAGTCTTGAAGAGTGCACGGCTCACGATGAACTCAAGCACCGAATCGCCGAAAAATTCCAGCCTCTCATTGTTGTACTTGAGGCCGTATTCTTTGGCAAATGATGAGTGGCACATTGCCTCCTCGAGTAACTGCTTGTCGTTGAAGGTGTAGCCTATTCCGTCCTCAAGAAATGCTATCTCGTGAGGGTCAAGCCGGGCCTTCTCGCGTAAGGAATCCAGATTAAGTTCAGCCATTGTACTTCTGGAACGCTAGGACTCCGTTGTGCCCGCCGAAACCGAAACTGTTCACCAATAGGCGGTCAACTTTGCGGTTCACTCCTGCACCAGTCGAAATGTTAATGTTGCACTCGGGGTCAGGTGTCTCGTAGTTCAGCGTGGGGTGAATGTAGCCCTCCTCGATTGCCTGCAATGACGCAATGACCTCAAGTCCTCCCGCGGCTCCTAGACAATGCCCAATCATTGACTTAGTTGACGTTACGGTGATGTCCTTTGCGCCCTCACCAAAGACTGCGTTAATCATGCCGGCCTCCATCTTGTCATTCAGGCCCGTAGATGTCCCGTGAGCGTTGATGTAGTCGACTTGGCCAAGCTCCCAGCCAGACATACTCACGGCCCGTCTGGTTGCGTATGCTGCTCCTTTGGCTTCTGGGTCTGGAGCTGTGATGTGTCCAGCGTCGCACGAGGTCCCGTAGCCGGTGAACTCCGCGTAAATGTGTGCGTTGCGTGCTAATGCGTGTTCGAGCTCCTCAAGCACAACTACTCCAGCTCCCTCACCCATCACGAAACCATCACGGTTCAGGTCGAACGGCCTGCTTGCGTGTTCGGGGTCATCGTTCTTAGTGGATAGTGCCTTCATTGAGGCGAAACCAGCAATGCTGATAGCCCGTAATGCCGCCTCAGTTCCGCCGGAGATTATCACGTCAGCGTCATCACGGATGATTGCGTGATAGGCCTCACCCATTGAGTGAAGGGACGTTGCGCACGCGGTTACTACGCAGAGGTTTGGGCCCTTCGCGCCGAGAACGATAGCCACATACGCCGTAGACATGTTGCTGATCATCATCGGGATAAAGTAGGGACTTACCCTCCGTGAGCCTTTTTCGAGCATGGTCCTAAAGTTGTTGAACGAAGTCTCTATTCCTCCCTGACCTGTGCCGATATACACCCCAAGTCTGTATGGGTCAACGCTCTTAACGTCAAGGCCTGAGTCCTCCACCGCGAGTTTTGCCGCAGCCACTGCGAACTGTATAGCCCTGTCCGAACGTTTTGCTTCCTTGCCGGGCATGTAGACGCTTGGGTCAAAGTCCCGGATTTCCGCACCAAAAGTTACGGGGCAGTCCCCCAAATCAAATGTCGTAATGCTGTGGATTCCGTTCCTGCCCTCATGGAGAGCCTGCCAGTAATCCTTCTTGCCAATTGCTATCGGACTCACCGGCCCCAATCCTGTTACAACTACTCTGCGCTTCTTGTTGTCTGTCAAGTTATTCACGCTCCTCTATACTAAACAGGGGGACAGAGCAATAGTTGTTCTTCCCCCCGATAAACGGCCAGATTCATTACAGCCTTCTTAGTCCTCCACGCCGATTTTGCTCAACGTGTAATTCATTGCCTCACCGACTGATGTCAGCTTCTCGGCGTCCTCGTCAGGAATCTCGATGTCAAATTCCTCCTCGATTCCCATGATAAGCTCTACGATGTCCAGCGAGTCAGCTCCGAGATCCTCGACAAAACTCTTCTCAGGGGTTACCTGATCCTCCTCAACGTCAAGACGGTCTGACACTATAGCCTTGAGCTTCTTCACAACTTCTTCTTTCGTCATGTTAATTCACCTCCCTTTGCGAGATATATATAATTAGCACATTGTCATGCCCCCGTCAACTGCGAGGACCTGACCAGTGATATACGCGCTGTCCTCACCGGCGAAGAACATTACGGCTTTTGCGACTTCTTCGGCCTTCCCGATTCTGCCTAACGGTATTGACTTCAGGATAGAGTCCTTCATTTCGGGCTTGAGAATCTCGGTCATGTCGGTCTCAATGAATCCCGGGGCTATGGCGTTTACTGTGATGCCTCTTGCTGAGTACTCACGGGCTGCGGATTTCGTGAAACCTATTATGCCCGCCTTCGACGCTGAGTAATTCGCCTGCCCTGCATTGCCCACAAGACCTACGACCGAAGCAATGTTGACTATACGCCCGTAATGAGCTTTGGCCATGTCCCGCAATGCCGCCTGAGTGCAGTAGAAAGCCGCGTTGAGGTTCGTGGAAATTACTGCGTTCCAGTCTTCGGGCTTCATCCGCATCAAGAGATTATCACGGGTAATCCCTGCGTTGTTGACTAGGACATTCACGGCTCCCAGAGAGGCCTTGACTTTGGAGAATAACTCTTTGACCTGCTCAGAGTCCCCCACGTCAGCCTGAAAGATTCCGGCCTTCACTCCCAATGCGACTGCCTCATCACAAATCTTCTGCGCGCTCTCCGAACTCCGATTGTAGTTTATGGCAACGTCAAAGCCATTCCGAGCGAACTCAAGCACTATTGCCCTGCCTATACCCCTTGATGCTCCTGTTACTAATGCAAGCATTCCCTTATTGCCTCCAGTGTCTGGGGAGTACCTCCTGCCTTAATGTTCATGCCCTTCTTGCACCGCTTGATCAACCCCGAGAGAACTTCACCGGGCCCTAGCTCGTAATACGTATCTATTCCCAGAATGTCCGCCATGTACAGTACCGAGTCCTCCCACAGGACGGGGCTGAAGGTCTGACGATAGAGCGAGTCTCGAATCTCGTCGGGTGTCTTGACGGGTTGAGCATTTACATTAGCGATAATATCATACTTTGCCGGATTCCACGAAATTTTTTCGAACTCGGAGCGTAATTTTTCTGCGGCCGGCTTCATGAACTTACTGTGGAATGGTGCGGAAACACTCAGCTTTACGGCCTTGCGGGCACCAAAAGTCTTGGCACCGGCTATGGCTTTGTCGATATACTCAGTCTGTCCGGAAATCACGACCTGACCAGGTGAATTGAAGTTTGCGGGGGAAATCTCTCCGTCCGGCGCAACACTCTCACACAGCTTCCTCACGCCGTCAGAGTCTAGGCCGATAATTGCCGCCATCGCTCCAACACCTTCGGGCACGGCCTCCTGCATGAACTCCCCGCGTGAACGCACGAGCCTCACAGCGTCCCAGAACGACAGCACTCCCGACGCAGCTAGAGCAGTGTACTCACCCAAGCTGTGTCCGGCCAAGCATGAGGGGTTGAGTTCCGCGCCCAGCTCATCAGTCAGGGCACGCAAGGCAGCTACACTCACGGTCATTATTGCTGGCTGAGAGTTCCTCGTGAGGGTGAGTTCTGACTCTTCGCCCTCAAAGATTAATTGCGTAAGGTGTGAGGACAATGCGTCGTCTGCCTCCTGAAAGACTGCCTTAGACGACGGGAAAGCCTCGAACAATTCACGGCCCATCCCGATTTTCTGCGCACCCTGCCCGGGAAAAACTAACGCATACATTTACGCTTTCACCTCGCCGACTCTGCCCAAGACCTTTTCTGCATGAGCGAACATGTTCTCGATTATCGTCTTGGCCGGAAGAATCTCGCTGACCATTGCCGCACTCTGACCAGCCATCAACGAGCCCCAATCGGTGTCGCCGTCAACTACTGCCGCCCTGAGCTTGCCGGTGCCTAGTGCTTCGATTTCGCTTGCCGGTGCACGTTCGGACTCCAGACGCTCGAACTCAGCAGTCAGCTTGTTGCGCAGACACCTCACAGGGTGCCCGAGAGTCTGGCCAGTTATGGCTGTGCTTCTGTCCTTAGCGGCTATCACGGCATTCTTGTAGTTCATGTGTACGGTGCATTCCTCACAGCAGATGAATCGTGTACCTACCTGCACCCCTTCGGCACCGAGTGCGAACGCCGCAACTACCCCGCGTCCGTCAGCAACACCTCCCGCACAGATCACGGGAATCTTCACGGCCTGCGAAATCTGGGGGGTAAGCACCATCGTAGTTAGCTCCCCTATGTGGCCGCCTGCCTCCATACCTTCAGCGACTACGGCATCTGCTCCCTGCTTCTCGACACGGCGGGCCTGAGTTACCGACGCTACTACGGGAATTACGATTGTTCCGAGTGGCTTCAACCTCTCCAAGACTTTTCCGGGACTGCCTGCACCTGTCGTAACAACGGGGACTCTCTGCTTTGCGGCAACCTCTAGGGCTGCGTCTGCCGTTGGGGACATGAGCATAATGTTCAGTCCAAAAGGTCTGCCCGGCTCAATCATGGACTTGGCCTTGATGATTTCCTGCTCGAGAATGTCAGGGGGGGTGTTTGCGGCGGCGATTACACCTAAGCCTCCTCCGTTGCTGACGGCTGAAGCAAGTTCGGCATTAGCTACCCAAGCCATTCCGCCCTGAATAAGCGGGTATTTTGTCCCTAATAACTTGCAAACTCTGTTATCTTCTCTCAGTAACATTGATTCTTGTTCACCTCTCTATATTTCGCGGTTAATCTGCGCTGTTCCGTCCTCAGCTATGTATCTTCTTGCGGCTGATATTGCGCTGACTATAGCTGCCCTCTTTGAGCGTCCGTGAGCCTTGAGGACCGCTCCCTTAACGCCGAGCAAAGGAGTCCCGCCGTATTTCTCGTAGTTGAAGCGAGCGAGCAGCCTTTTGACTGTGGGATAAAGGAACGCCATACCAGCTTTGGCCATGAAGGATTTCTTGACCTCGTCAGTGAGCATTGTACGCAAGCCCTGAATCAGTCCCTCGCCGAGCTTGAGAGCAATATTGCCGTTGAAGCCGTCGCAGACTATTACGTCAGCCTTGTCGAAGAATATTTCGTTGCCCTCAATGTAGCCTCCGAAGTTGAGGGTGTTACGTGCCTCCATGAGTTCGCGTGCGGCTAGGACGGTATCATCTCCCTTGATGTCCTCGCTGCCGTTGGAGAGCAGTTTGACTTCAGGGTTTGGGACACCGAGAATCTTGCGTGAATAAACATTGCCCATAAGAGCGAACTGCAAGAGATTTTCGGGCTTGCACCTGACCGTAGCACCGACATCGAGGGTGAATGCGATTTTCCCGCCCATTGAGGGTATCGGGACACCCAGAGCGGGACGGTCGATTCCGTCAATTCGTCCGACGACGAGCACACCTCCTGCGACGATTGCGCCGGTACTTCCTGCACTTACGCACCCCTGAGCGTCCCCACGCCTGACCATCTCCATAGCCACACGCAGACTTGAGTCCCGCTTCTTGCGGATTGCGTTTGCCGGGTGTTCGTCGGGGTCAATAATCTCTGAGGCGTGCTCAATGCGGATTCTTGGGTGGAGGTCAGAACATGCCTTTATTCGTTCGGTGTTGCCGGTGAGGACTATTTCTATGTCATCGAACTTCTTGCAGGCTTCGACGGCTCCCGCACAGATTTCTGAGGGTGCGTTGTCTCCTCCCATAGCGTCGAGGGCAATTGTGATTGTGTTGCTCAAAAAATTTTCACCTCCATTCAGTCGAGTATTTGTATTATGAATCTGCCTACGAAAATTTCTCTGTCTCCGGCTCTGGTCCTTACGCTGACGATTTTACGCCCTTCGTGGTTCACGCCGACTTTTGCGCGGGCAATCAGGACATCACCCACGCGGGCATGACCTTTGTACTCTCCGCGCATGGAGTCGATTATGACGCTGGCGGCCTTGATTGCGGCGACGGCTATGGAGCTGGCTTGTGAGTAGACGTAATTATCGCTCACGATGTCGGTGAATCTGAAGGCCATATCCTTAGCTGTGCGGAGGACAGACAGGGCCCACTTGTCTGGTTCGAGTTCGAGTAGTTCGCCTATGACTTCACTTGGGCTGAGGGATTGGAGTTTGCTTAGGGCGTTTTGTGCCATTGTACGGATTCGTTCGCGGAGTTCAGGTACACCCATAAGCGCGCGGTCAAGCCTCACGGTGGAGATGCTCACACCCAAGCGTGAAGCTAATTCGCTGTCGGTAATCATTGGGTTGGACGCGAGGATCTTCGTGAGTTTGTCCTGACGTAATTTTCTGTCTGATTTAGGGATTATCACCTGATATTAATACCTCATTGCAAAAATGAAATTGGGAGAAAGTATAGGGTGAGATTGTGAGTTAGTCAAGCAATAAATATCTATAGTTCACGAGCCGGGCACAAGCGGGAAGGTATAGCACACGGCCTCATTACGGGAAGCCCTCACACACACTCTCACCACACCAGAGGGCTATCACATTCACTCCCACACACCACACACCCCACAAACATTAACCCCTCACACACCCACAAATCAACACCATAGAGCTATCACGTTCACACACACACCACAACAACAAAATACCCCTCCCGAAAAACGAGAGGGGCAAAACCTTTTAGCACTGCACAAACGCCGGAGTGTCCGCAGGAGCGTTTAAGAACTTCAAGAGCTCACCATCAACCTTCAGAAGAGTGATTGAGAACCCCTCCATGTCTAACGAAGTCATGTAGTTCCCAACTAAGGTCTTCGCTACCTTGATGCCCTTAGCCCCAAGTACCTCGTGAACATGCTTATTCGCCACGAACAGCTCCATCAACGGAGTACCTCCCATACCGTTGACCATCACAGCTACCTCATCACCAGCAGAATAGATCCCCTCCGCAAAAATCTTCTCTAGCAGCTTGTCGGCTATCTCGTTCACAGGCGAAATCTTCTCACGGTGCGTACCAGGTTCCCCGTGAATCCCAATGCCTATTTCAACCTCATCACCGGCCAAGTCAAAACTGGGCTTCCCAGCAGCAGGTACCGTACAAGCATTCACAGCCATTCCCATAGACCGAACATTGGCTATGACCTTCTCAGCTACCCTCTTGACCTCCGCAAGACTCATCCCCGCCTCAGCCGCAGCTCCAGCTATCTTGTGCACAAACACAGTTCCAGCTATACCCCTGCGTCCCGTCGTCCACGTAGAGTTCTCCACAGCAACATCATCGGCTACTATCACCTGCTCAACGTCAATCCCCTCGTCCCTGGCCAAGTCCGCAGCCATCTCGAAATTCATCACGTCGCCGGTGTAGTTCTTGATTACCAGCAGCACACCCTTACCGCCGTTGACCGCCTTCACTGCCTCGAACACCTGATCGGGAGTCGGGGAAGTGAATACCGCTCCGGCCACAGCCCCGTCAAGCATTCCCTTACCGACAAACCCCCCGTGTGAAGGTTCATGACCTGACCCGCCCCCCGACACAAGAGCTACCTTCTCACTTGCCCCGCACGCACGCACAAGAACTTCAAGACCCTCGAGCCTCTTGACGTACTGAGGATACGCCGCAGTCATTCCGTCGAGCATCTCGCTCACAATGTCGTCTACCTGATTGATTAACTTCTTCATGTTCGTTCCTCCTTATAGTTTGCTAGCCTCACGGGATTCTTCCGCACTCTTCAGCACAGAATCTACACTCCCGCCTCCTGCCGCCTCAACCGCCGCACAAATACTCCCCTCAACAAGCGGAGCATCTGCTATCACTGCATTAACCTCTTTGCCCTCGTCCTCGAGAAGCTCTAACGCAGTCTCCGCACTCATTATCGCGCTCCCAATGTCCGCGAGAATCACAACTCCATCACCAGAATCAGCCGCAAGAATTGCATCAGCTATCCTCTGTGCGTCAGTGCCTATTGACCCGTCCTCAAGCCCCCCCGCAGTGATTATCCCGGAAGAGTCTTGAGCCATCTCACGCGCCAAATCCCGCACTCCTTCAGCAATCTTCCAGCTGTGAGACACTATCACTAACCCGACCATGTCCTACGCTCCCTTCAGGGCCTCCAGCACTGCCTCAAGCATGAGTGTTGCCGAAGTCGCTCCCGGGTCCTGGTGGCCTATGCTGCGTTCACCGAGATAGCTAGCACGCCCCTTCGTAGCAATAATCGTCTTCGTGTACTCCACACCCTCACGAGCGGACTCACACGCCCCCTCCAAAGCTCCGGCCAAGTCCGAGCCCTCAGAGACCTTCCGTGAGAACGCCTCGCTCGCGGGGATGATTGCGTCCAACATGGTTTTTTCGCCCCTGACCGCCTTACCTCGCTTCTGGATTCCGGCAATCGCTGCAGCAAACGCTGACTCCACGTCCGCAGGGGTGAGTGAGGTTTTCCCCATCAAGACTTTTCCCGCCTCCATGAACGCCGTACCGTAGAGGGGCCCGGACGCTCCCCCGACTGTCGATAACAGGGTCATTCCTGCCTTCTTGAGGGCCGCTCCGATGTCCGTAATCTCGGGGTCAAGTTTCTCGGTTACGGCCTTGAACCCGCGAGCCATGTTGATTCCGTGATCGGAGTCGCCTATTTCGCGGTCTAACTCTGTGAGGAAGTCTTTATTCTCGGAAATCTTAGAGCCTATGATAATAAAGTATTTTACTATTTCGCTCGGCATTGATTCGCTTTGCCTCCTGTCGTAAATTTTTGCAGGGTATTAGTGAAATGTTACACCAAAAATCTTCATAGGCAACAGGAATTTCACTGCGGAATCTCCTTGCCCACTGCCTCATAGTACAGCCGGAACATGTGCATAATTATTTCTTCCTCGTCAATATCCTTCGGCAGACCATAGGCCTCAAGAACTGCCCAATCATTCTCGAGGTGAGCTTTGCGCAAGTCTTTGGGCATTGAGACTTCATCATAGAGATCTGCGTACGAACTCGCTGGGTACTTGGCCCGAACGTCTAGGATTCTCTGTGCGGTGTTCTCGATTTTCTTGACCTGCCACGGGTCCGACAGAGGCCAAGAAAACGTGTTGTACACCAGAGTGTTCGAGTATCTGTAATCCATTCTGAGACGGCCGGCAACTCTCCTCATCCACCCCATGTGTGTGCTTGAGGTAAGAACCCCGAAGTGGTAGGGTGTAGCGTGTGGCAGGGAAAAAGCCGCATTCGTAACTATCACATCAGGAGACACATAGCCCATAGGGATATACTGACGGTTTGACGAGGACACGCTAGGGATTAATAGATAGTTTGTTGACGGCTGGCGAATCTCGGAGAAAAGGTGAGGACTGTCCGCGAGCTTTTGTGTTGCTCCTCTCTTGCTTCCCTGCCGGAACTCCTTAACCTTGCTCACACGCTCATAGAGAATTTTCGACCTCTTGATGTCTGCGGGTTCAGCGTCGACTAACCAGAAGCAATAACGCTCTATGTTGTGAATGAACTCCCTAGACCCGTAAACACGATGAATGAATCTCTCTAGGCCGGGTTCTCTCTTGAGGACTTCTTCACGTTCCTGCGGGGTCATGAAGAAATTTCCGTCGTCTCTGGGAGTGCTGCCCAGTGTCATTATGTGAATGGCTCTGCACTGCTGGAACCACCTCGCGACTTCCTCATTCCCGAAGACGTAGCAGTCTTTGGTGTCCGGGTCTCCGACAGTCCAAGTAGGGCTGGTATAGTTTTGCATTAATGAATCCCTCCTGAAGTCTTAATTGCTGATAGTATAGCGTCAAAAATTCGTGTATGATTATCACTGCGGAAGAACTATGCGGTCCCCTCAAGAGATATTATCCCTTAATGCGGGACTAAGTATTCTTCCGCCGCCCCAAAAAATTTCACTCAGGAGGTTTTGCGGAATGCTCAACAGTTCTCTATCACTGGCAGAAAAATATGATTACCTGTCCGAAAAGTTCAGGCTCGGCTACAAGTGGCTTATGGAAGCGGACATTAATGCTCTCTCTGACGGAAAGTACAAGATTGACGGCGACGACATCACAGCGAACGTCCAGACCTACACGACCCAGCCCGCAGGTGAACGCAGGTACGAGGCCCACGACAAATTCTTCGACATTCAGTACATAGCGGAAGGTGAGGAGGCATTCGGGGTGTGTCCCCGCGAGGGCCTGACGGTAACGGAAGCTCACCCAGAACGGGACGTGTTCTACTACGCAGACCCGGCGGGAAACAGCACTACGATTATCCTGAAGGCCGGAGACCTCGTAGTAGTTGCTCCCGAAGAGGCGCACAAACCTTGCTGCTGTGTGGGCAGTCCCTCAAGGGTCCGAAAGATTGTGGTGAAGGTCAGGGTTTAGGTTTCGGTGTTGAGGAGGCTGTAGACGGCTTCTGGCTGCTGGTTTGCTGAGGCTATGATGAGTTCTTGGCCATGACTGAGGATCTGGAACTCTATGAATCTCATTGTGGACTTGGCCTCGTCAGCGTCAGTGATTCTGCTTCTTGCCTGAGTGAGGTTGGCTCCCGATGACGCGAGATTTGCGGCGGTGTGTTCGAGTGCGGTGCTGTAGGAGACGATTTGAGTTCTCTGCTTAACTATGCTGTCTATGGCCTCATCGATTGCTCCGACCGCCCGGGAAGCCAGCTCACTAGTCATTACGTTAACGCCCTCAACGCCCAAAACACCCGCAGAAATCCCCCCGAACTGTACCGCGAAATTCTCCGCCTGATTGGTGCCGACCTGAAAGATTATGCCGGAGTTCTGGAGGGTCATAACTGCGGAATAAGCATCACTGCCTGTGAGTACGTATTGTCCCTGCCCGTCCTGCCATGTTGCGAGAGTTCCGGCCATAGGGTCAAACTCCACGTCAATTCCCTCGCCAATCACGCCGTGAAGGACGTTGCCGGTGATTTTCACGTCCGACAATAGAGATTCGCCTGTGTCAGCGTCATAGATGTTGATGGTGTAAGTGCTGTCTTGAGCCTTCTGGGTTGTGCTGAGGCCGAGAACTTCGAGTAAGTCATCGTTGCCGGAAAAGTATAACTCTCCGGATTGGCCGGGAATCGCGCTCTGAATAACGAGTCCTGCTTTGAGGGTGTAGCCTGAGATTTCGCCGTCGCTGTCATAGTTTGGGTTCATGAGTGGTTCTGCAACGGTGCTGAATTTCGCTGCGTTGTCGACATACTGCCCCTGCCCGAGAGAGTCAGCAATTGCCGAGTTAATCTTGTCGGAAACGTCGTAGAGTGTATCTTGTCCGTAAAGGGTTATGCCCGCAATTTTGCCGTTGCCCTGAATAATCTTGAGGGCCTGAGCTTCGGACACGATGAACGCCCCGTCAGAGGTGTAGAACTGCGGAATTTCGCTGAGTGTGTTAGCGGTCTCGCTGTAGACGTAGAGTGTTTGTGCCTCGTCGTCGTCGGACTCTACGGTATGTTCTGTGCGAGTGAGTGTGGACGCGTCGAAAAAGCTGCTGGTCTGAACGTGAGCTTTTCCCGGTTCCGCCTTAATCTGGATTCTGTAGCTGCCTTCGGGTCTGTCCATGAGTGAGGCTCCTCCCCTGACGACGGCCTGAAGGTTTACGTCATTGCTGGACCAGAGGAGTCCCGAAGAGCCGTCAAGTATGCGCTTAGTGTTGAACTGAGTGCGTTCAGCAATGGAGTTGAGGCGTGTTTTGAGTTCCTCTACTTCCTCCTGAATGTGGGCTCTGTCCTGAGAAGTAAGAGTGTCGTTGCCAGCCTGCACGGCGAGTTCCCGCATTCTCTGGAGCATGGAGTCTGCCTCACCGAGTCCCCCTTCTGCGGTCTGAAGGAGGCTGATACCGTCCTGAACGTTGCGGATGGCCATAGTGTAACCTGCGGTTTGTGAGCGCATTTTCTCGGAGATGGCGATACCTGAAGCGTCGTCAGCTGCGGAATTTATGCGCAGGCCTGTGGCGAGTGGCTGAATGGATTTCTGCAGTATGCTGTGAGTGATTCTTGATGCATTGACCGCAGACAGGGACGTAAGGTTATGGTTGATTATCATGAATGCATCACCTCTTAATGATTAAGTTCGGCCGCCGTTCCAGAGGTCTTCAAGCCTGACGAAAGAGTAGCCGCGTTTCTGGAGTCCCTCGATGATTTCTGGGAGGGCTTCAACGGTGTTGGGCATGCCAGAGTGCATGAGGATGACGGAACCCGGTCTTGCGCTGCCGAGAACGAGGCGGACAATCTCATCTTTTGGTCTGCCGGTGTAGTCAGCGGTGTTGAGGCTCCAGAGTCCTAAACGTAAGTTCATGCGTCTCATAGCGTTAAAGATTTTCATGTTGAAGCCGCCTCCCGGAGGACGTAAGAATCTAGTTTTTCTGATGTTGAGGTTTTGTAGGACTTCATCGCAGCGTTCTGCCTCACGCATGATTTTTTCGACCCAAAGGCGGTAAAGTTTGGGGTGAGTGTAGGAGTGGTTAGCTAATTCGTGTCCGGCATTGTGGAGCATGAGGGTGATTCGTGCGAAACGGTCAGCGAATTTGCCTACGAGGAAGAAAGTGGCCTTGACGTTGTAGGGAGCTAAGGCCGCAATAATTTCCTGCATGCCGGTTTCTCTAGGGCCGTCGTCGAAGGTGAGGACGACTTCAGGGACGAAAGGGTCTCCAGAGGCTATGGCGTAATTGTGTCTTTCCTGAGAGAGGGGTCCCCACTCAACGACCAGGAAAGCGGCCAGAGATAATAGCAAAAATCTACGAAGCATAATGAATAAATATTCTCCTGAGCATAAAAATTTTGTGATGGAGTGATTATAGCATTAAGCCATCACTATGCGGGGCGGGTGGGTG